>CAZOAS010000084.1:0-7122 GCA_964577745.1 uncultured Fervidobacterium sp. | reverse complement strand
TTTTTGGTGTAAAGTTAACTAACATGTTACTAATAATATGTTTATAAGAAACTTGTAAGAAACAATAGAATTGTATAATTGGTTCGAAACTGTTATTACTATTTTTGGATAATATGCTATAAATACTTGTTCTATCGGGGTGATTGAGTTATGACAAATATGGGGGAAGCGCGTGCGGTATTTCCTTACAATGTTGACCAAAAATATTCTCAAAACTTGGCTGAAGAGGTTTGTTTAACTTGTATGTTTTGGACTGGTTATAGAAAAAGGGAAGAGAACGTTATTTCAAGTATTTCAGCCAAAACACAAGGTGTATGTTTATGGCATGGAAATACATCAACGCAGGCGTCTTTTTCGTGTAAGCATTGGATAGGAAAGTACAAATAATTTTGATTTTTCAGATTTCGGAAGGCTGACTAGATTTTTAGTCAGCCTTTTAATTTTGGTTGGTTGGGTTGAAATGCGAGTGTGAAAATGTTATAATAAGGAAAAATAAGAAAATTATTCGAATTTTAAATTTTTGCGGTTAGGAGGTGTCTTGGTGAAAAAGCATTATTTAACGTTTCTTATTGTTATCGTCTCCCAACTTCTTTTGTTCTCTGCTGTTGTGAATTTTTCTTTTGTTGGTGATGTGATGTTTCCAAAGTCTATTCTCGATATGTTCAGAACGTCTTCGGGGTTTGATTTCAAACCTATATTTTCGGAGGTAAGGAATATTATATCCGCTTCCGATATAGCGTTTTGTAATCTTGAAACGACACTCGGTGGGCCTCCATACACTGGAGTGCCAAAGTTTTCTTCACCAGATGAAGTGCTTGATGCCATAAAGTGGGCTGGTTTCGACGTTGTTAATGTTGCTAATAATCACATGCTTGATACAGGAGTGGCTGGTTTAAAAAGAACGATTGAACAAGTCAGGAAGTACGGTTTCACATCGGTTGGTGGAAGGCTTTTGCCTAATGAGCCGAGGTATTCTATCGTTGAAGTTAGTGGTGTCAAAATTTCGTTTGCTGGGTTTACTTTTTCAACCAATGGCATTCCCATGCCACGTGAGTATAGTTACATGTTTGATTATATAAGTGATAGTGTTGTTCTTTCAACTGTCAGGGAAATGCGCAAGGTATCGGATATCGTTGTTGTGCATTTCCATTTTGGTGTTGAGTTTATGAGAACACCAACGAAGGAACAAGAAAGAATAGCAAAGTTGTGTATAGAAAATGGTGCGGATATTGTTGTTGGTTCACATCCTCATGTACTTCAGAGAGTAGATGTTTTCAATCACAACGGTAAGAGAAAGGTTATAGCTTATTCGTTGGGAAATTTCGTTTCAAACATGGTTGAGCCTTACACGGATATCGGAGCGATTTTAAACGTTTCTTACGATACTGAACAAGGAGCAATCGTTGTTAACCCTATAGTGACATGGAGACATAGATATTCAAGCAACGGTAAGACTTCTCTCAGAATACTTCCTGTTCTTGACTTTATTAGAAAACCTGATAAACTTATTACAAACAATGATTTAAGAACTTTAAAAACTATTCTTGACAGCACTGTACTTTTAAACAACTAATAAAAAGTGGCTCATTGTGAGCCACTTTTTTCTTTTATTAATAGAACAATTTCGCAAGTTGTTTTATGTAATAGTCCACAGGTCTTATGTTAAGCAATGTTTCGCTGTAAGGTACTTCAGTTACTATGAACCCTTTTATACCTACGGCGTGGTAAAATTTGCCCATCTTCACGAGTTCTACGACTCTTGCACTCATCTGAGTTGCGATTATCCTATCTATAGCCGCTGGTGTTCCACCTCTTTGGATGTAGCCAAGGTTTGTGTATCGCCATTCAAGATCAAGTTTCTTACCTATGTACAGACCAATTACTTCCGCTGGGTCTGTCTCGTAGGAACATTTGCATTCTTCTAGTATCTCTTCAGGTAATTGTACACCATCTTCAACGACAACTATTGAGAATCTTTTTCCAGATTCGTACCTGTTTTGAATAGTGTTAATAAGTTCTTTCGGATCAAGAGCATCAGAGCTCGTGATGACAAAATCTGCTCCACCTGCAAGCCCTCCAAATGTGGCAAGCCAACCACCAGGACCACCCATCGTTTTAACTATCATGACACGGTGATGTGATTCCGCTGTTGAGTGTATTATGTCGAGGGCTTGTGTAACATGCTCAAGTGCGGTTATAAAACCTATGGAAAAGTCTGTAAATGATAAATCGTTATCGATTGTGGCTGGAACAATTATGCTTGGGATACCGTATTTTTGTAAGTTCAACGCACTTCTAACGGCGTTTCGACCACCGAGAATTATGTAACCGGTGATACCGTATTGTACAGTTTTGTTCTTTATTGCAACCAGATCCTCATCTTTTTCAGGGATAAATAACGATGTGCCAAGAATCGTACCACCTAGGTGTAATATTCCAGATACGTTGTTCCTTACGAGTATATCAACTTTATCTTCGAGTAATCCTTCGAATCCATCTTTTATACCCATGATTTCTATTTCTTGTTCGATGGCGTTAACAACTATTGATCTTATAGCAGCGTTCAATCCGGGACAATCGTTACCAACAGAGAGTATCCCTATTCTTCTCATTTATAGCCACCTCCCCACTATTGAGTAAAATACTATGGATGTTATTGCCATCAGTTTTATAAGTATGTTCAAAGAAGGTCCTGCTGTGTCTTTGTATGGGTCGCCAACGGTATCACCAACAACGGTCGCCTTATGGGCAAACGAACCTTTTCCACCAAGATGACCTTCTTCAACGTATTTCTTAGCGTTATCCCAAGCACCTCCGGAATTTGCCATGAAAATAGCAAGTGCAACACCGGTTACAGTTGAGCCTATCAATAAACCTGCAACGGATTGTACACCGAGACCTATCATGAGTATTATAGGTGATAATATCGCAAGTATAGATGGGAGTACCATTCTTTTCAGTGCACCTTTTGTTGCTATTTTGATACAGCTTTGATAGTCTGGTTCGGCACTTCCTGAGAGAATGCCGGGGATTTCTCTTATTTGCCGTCGTATTTCTTCAACCATATCGTTTGCCGCATCTCCAACTGCATTCATTGTCAGTGCGGAGAAGAAGAATGTTAACATCGCACCTATGAGAGCTCCTATGAACATCTTTGGGTCCTGTAATTGTAACTCTTGTATATGCGCTGTTGAACCAAAATTGGCAAAGAGTGCGATAGCAGTGAGCGCCGCTGAACCAATTGCAAAACCTTTTCCCATTGCAGCGGTTGTGTTACCGAGTGCGTCGAGTTTATCTGTAATTGCACGCACGCTCTTATCAAGTCCGGACATTTCAGCAACGCCACCTGCGTTGTCGGCAATTGGTCCGTAAGCATCAACGGAAAGGTTCATAGCAAGTGTTGAAAGCATACCAACACCAGCCATCGCTATGCCATAAAGTTCAGCTATTTTGTACGATAAAAGTGTTCCAACCGCTATTAGTATAGTTATAACGGCTGTTGATTCCATACCAAGTGCTGTACCACTGATGATAACATTAGCTGGTCCCATTGCCGCAGAATGCGCAAGCTTTTCGACTTTTTTGCCCGATGTGTACCATTCCGTTATAAGACCAATTGCAACTCCAACGATGTTACCTATCAAAACAACCCAGAAGATATTTAGATTTTTTTCCATTATTGCATAAGCAAATGAGAGTACCAAGAATATAAAACTTGATGCTATTGTACCACTTCGCAATGCAAGTGCTGGTTCTGTGTTCATTTTCGATAAGACTTTTACAAACACTATGGCTAATATTGATGCTATTAATCCGAACGCAACTATGTAAAGCGTATTTAATATACCTTTTTCTCCGAAGAGTAAATATCCAAGCGCAATTCCGGAAAATATCGAACCTACATAAGATTCGTAAAGGTCAGCGCCCATTCCGGCAACATCACCAACATTATCACCGACGTTATCGGCGATAACGGCTGGATTCCTTGGGTCATCTTCCGGTAAATTTGCCTCTACTTTACCCACAATATCTGCACCAACATCTGCGGCTTTTGTATATATTCCTCCACCAACTCTTGCAAACAAAGCCACGAAAGATGCACCAAGTGAATAAAAACTTACCGCTTGGAGTCCAAATATCTGATAAACCAAACTAAGACCAAGTAAACCAAGTACAGATACTGTTAATCCCATCACAGCGCCACCAGAGAAGGCGATATCGAGAGCCTCACCAACGCCTTTAGTTGCTCCCCAAGCGGTTCTTGCGTTTGATTTCGTTGCGATCATCATTCCAAAAAAGCCTGCAAGTACTGAGAAAACAGAACCAATGATAAATGCTAACGCTTCTTTGTAACCAGATGAGAAGAAAAAGAGCAAAGAAAGAGCTATTACAATCGGAAAGAATACAGCGTACTCTTGGAAGAGAAACGAACGAGCACCAGTTTGTATAATACGCGAAATCTTGTCTGTTTTTTCATTACCGGTGCTTTTGTCAAGTACAGATAGTGTTAAATAAATAATCAGTGCACTACCAATACCTATGGCTGAGAATAGAAGTATCAAAATCCCACCTCCCAAGTCGAATTTTGTATTACAAAAACGGGGGCACTGTGGGTGCCCCCGTTTGGTTTTAACAAAATTAGAGGGATTTAACCCACTTAATAACTACAGGAGATGCGATGAATATCGATGAGTAAGTACCCACAACAACACCTATGGTCATACCAAATGCAAATGATTTGATACTACCAGTTGAGAAGAGTAGTAACATAAGCACTGTAAAGAACGTGGTAAGTGATGTGTTTATAGTTCTTATTATAACAGAATTTATACTATCGTTAACAACAGATGCCATGTCTCTTCCTTTGAATTTCCTTCCAAATTCCCTGATTCTATCGAAAACAATGATTGTATCGTTGACAGAGTAACCTACGAGTGTAAGGAGTGCAGCGATTGCTGCAATGTTCATTTCAATGCCAAAGATAGAGAAGAAACCAAGTGTAATAATAACGTCATGAACAAGTGCCAATACAGCACCAACACCAAATGCAAATTTAAATCTCAATGCTACGTATACAAGTATACCAAGAAGAGTGAAAACTACAGCTTTCCATGTAAGATTTTTAATTTCATTGGCTGCATCTCCACTGACTTCGTTGAACGATACAACTTTTGCATTTAAAGCCTGTTCAACTTTCTGAGAAAGTTCAGCTTTTTCGTCGGCTGAATAGACTCTTAGATTTCCTTTTTCATCTCTCGGTGCAACTACTATGGAAAATGTCTTTTCTTCTGCTTGACCGAGTGCGTGAACTTCTATAATCCTTGCTTTTGCAAATTCTGGAGCAAGTGATGATATCTTTTCTCTTACTTGTGCAACTGTCATATTTTGAGAAGTTTTAACTACCATTTCACTTCCACCGATGAATTCAAGACCAAAGTTGAAACCTTTTGTAAAAAAGCTTATCAATGAAACTGCTATAAGAACGATAGACAAGGCTATGAAATAATATCTTTTTCCAACAAAATCAATTTTCATTATTGTGCACCCCCTGTCTTTCTAACTCTGATTCCTGCAGATACTGCATCGAGTAAGAATTTACTGAACACAAGGTTCATGAACATAGCAGAGAATATACCTACGATAGTTGTTACAGCAAATCCTTTTATAGTACCAGTACCAAAATAATACAAGAATAATGCAGCAATTATAGTTGTTAAGTTAGCATCGAAAAGTGTCCAGAATGACCTTGAAAATGCCACTTCGATAGCTGCTTTTGTTGTTTTACCAGATCTGATTTCTTCCTTTATTCTCTCGTAAATTACGATGTTACCATCAACAAGTGTACCTATTGTGAAGATTATACCAGCGATACCTGGTAATGTGAGTATAGCACCAGTACCTGCCAAGAAACCAAATATAATTATCAAAGCATAGAAAATACCGATTATGGCAACGATACCCATTATACCATAGAATACAAGCATGTAAACCATGACTAACACTGCGCCGATTATACCTGCTCTTAATGATTGATCAAGTACATCTTTACCAAGCAGTGGTGAAACAAGACTTGCTGTGGTCTTTTCAAGTCTTGCAGGGAGTGCACCACTTCTCAAGATTGCTGCAAGTTCCTTTGCTTCATCGAATGTAAAGTTACCTCTGATTTGACCTTTACCATCTTCAATTGGACTTACGACAAATCCAACAAATTGAACTTTGTCATCAAGAACGATTGCTAATCTCTTCTTAAGTGCAATTTGATACTGCGTTGTTCCACTATTTAAAACTTGTTCTGGTACGTACAGTTCTTTCGTTATATTCTTAAATACTTCGACAAATTGCCTATCGAGTGTGAACGAGACAACGTAGTTAGCAACACCTTTTTGGTCTATTGTGGGAACAGCTTCCGAAATCCTTGGACCTGATAAAACAAGGTCTTTTCTGTTGTTTATCTCTTTTTTGATTAAATACCATTTTTTTCCATCTTTATCTGGATACCATTGTGCTCCTTCCCTTGTTGCCAAATTAACATCGTCCGGATTAATCATTGGATCAGATGTTCTTTCATCGATAGCTTGACCAAACCATAGTAAACCTGTTGAACCGACCAATTTTTCGGCAGCTGTTGTGTCTGTTGCATCCGGTATTTCAACGATAATGAAGGAGTTGTTTTCCCTGAAACTCTTTCTAATAACCGCTTCCGTGTAACCAGCTGAATCGAGCCTGTTTCTTAAAACTGTCCAAACATCGTCGACTACCGCACTTGGATTTTCAACACCTTTTTCGATGTCAACTCTGTACTCAAGCCTAACTCCACCGCTCAAATCCAATCCGAGTTTAACTCTGCTGAACAACTTAGCCAATCCGCTGGCTGGTCTTCCCCCCGGTAATAACATAGCCACAACGGCTGCGACCAGTAGTGCCAATGAAAGTATGAGTCTTACGCGATCACTTCGCATTCCGTAACCCTCCCTTTAGTACTTATTCTTTGGAATTGTCGCTTTCTTCTTGTATTTCTTCTTTTTCTTTTACAACTTTGGCAATGTAAGCCTTGTGAATTTCAAGTTCTGTTGAATTTGCACTCTTAATCTTTATCGTATCCTTTTTTATATCCACTATCTT
>CAZOAS010000083.1:0-7172 GCA_964577745.1 uncultured Fervidobacterium sp. | reverse complement strand
ATAATTAGAAGGGAAGTGCAGTAATGTTTGGTAGGTCTGACCTTGGAATAGACCTGGGGACTGCGAATACACTTGTATACGTACGGGGTAAAGGAATTGTATTGAACGAACCTTCGGTTATATCTATCAACACCGAGACCAATGAGATAATCAAAGTTGGTGTTGAAGCAAAAAAAATGATTGGTAAAACACCTTCTTTCATACAAGCTATCCGACCATTAAAAGACGGGGTCATAGCTGACTACGATGTAGCTCTTGCGATGCTTACGTACTTTATCGGAAAAGCACAAGAGAGGTTTTCATTTTTCAGACCGAGGGTGGTCATAGGAGTTCCGTACGGAGTTACAGAAGTTGAAAGTCGCGCTCTTTTAACAGCTGGTAAAGAAGCTGGAGCAAAGAAAGTCTTTCTTATAGAAGAACCAATGGCGACGGCGATAGGTGCCGGTTTACCAGTCGAAGAACCACAAGGTAGTATGGTAATCGACATCGGTGGAGGAACAACGGAAGCTGCGGTGATTTCTCTCGGTTCAATCGTTACAGCAAATTCATCACGAGTTGCTGGTGATGAATTCGACGAGGCGATCATACAATACGTGAGAGAAATTTACAGAGTCACCATCGGCGTGAGAACAGCTGAACGTGTCAAAATCGAAATTGGAAACGTTTATCCATTAAAAGAATTCGATGAGCTCCAAACAGAAATAGTTGGAATTGAATTATCAAGTGGTTTACCAAAAAGATTAACACTAACGGGCGGAGAAATAAGAGAAGCTATAAGGTCAACCGCTATGCAGATCGTTGAAACAGCAAAGGCAACACTTGAAAAAACCCCTCCTGAACTTGTTGCTGATATAACAGAAAGAGGCATTATCGTTGCCGGTGGAGGTTCCTTGCTAAGGGGTATATGCGAATTATTAGAAAAGGAAACGGGCATAAAAGTGTCCAGAGCAGAAGACCCTATGAGTTGTGTTGCAAAAGGTGCTGGAATGGTACTTGATAAAATGGATATACTTGCGAGGTTGAAGAGTGTAGAATGAGGGTTAACAGCTTAGCTTTGGTCTTTCTTTTGTTACTGCTCATAGTATTCACAGATATATTCACCGATAATTTACTTTCAAAATCAATACATACTCTAACATATATCTCGGCATCACCAATTTACGTTGCAAAGAAAAATTTAGAACAGATATTTGAGAAGGAATACACTATTGTCAACGTTAAATTGTTTGACGATATTGCAACCACATCGGAAGTTTTAAGTGTTGATTCGAAAGGCATTTACGTAAAAAACATCAAAAAAAAGGGCATAGCGATAGACGCTATAAATGGTAACTTGGTTGGATTCGTTCGAAAAACTGGAAACGTTGGATACATCTCCAAATGGTGGGAAGAAGAATTTCCCGTCACAATAGAATCGACTGATACCTCAATCAAAGGTCAAAAAATATCGATTGTAGGATACTACAACAAATATAGGATCGAAGTACCGGATCCAACGGTTGTAATTAGTGGAAAGGTATACATGTCTGAATACATGCCATATGGAAGATTACTTAAAGACTTTGGTATAGCAATCGGCGAGTATGAAAATGGTGTATTCAAAATAACAATTCCGAAAATTCCGAAATACATTATCATATTGGAAGAATACGAACCAAACGGGGGGAACTAAATATGGAGTATGAAAAACTTTCTCATGAAGAATTAGTTCAAAAGGTAAGAGAGCTTGAAGACGAAGTTTCAAGGCTAAAGATGCGTGAAGCTGAGCTTGAGATGTTGCTCAATGAGTATTCGTCAATAATGAAAAAACAGTTCGAAGTTTTCGATGACTTCATAAAAGACGTTGGTACAAGGCGCATGATAGACCCTCTAACGAGAGTATATTCCAAAGAACATATGCTTAAACTTATTTCATATTACCACCAGAAAGCTTTTGAAGAAAACTTTGGTTATGCTCTGATCACGGTAACAATCGATGACTTTGATAAGATGGAGCAAATCGACAAAGAACACGCACTCTTAAGCATCGGAAAGTTACTTAAAGAACTCGTAAGAGTGCCACTCGATAGTGTTGGTAGAAGTTCAGAAAATCAGTTCATGGTACTTCTCACAGAAGTCACAAAAGAAAATAGCCAAAAGGTTAGAGAAAGAATAGAAAATGCCTTAGCATTACACAACATCTCAGCTACTGTTAAAATGTCTAACTACCCTGACGATTCCACAAACATAGAAGACTTAGTAAGAAGAGTTGAATAGTTAAAATTTCGTGAAAACAGTAAAGGAGTAAACGTGTATGGGTTCAATATTTGTTGAAAGAAGTATCTTAGACGGTGAGGTAGAAATTTCAGGAGCTAAGAATTCAGCTCTACCCCTTCTTGCAGCAGCATTGTTAACCGAAGAGGAAGTAGTACTCCACAAGGTACCTGTATTGTCTGATGTTGAGACTATGATAGATATACTAAGAACAACTGGTAAAAATGTCACATTTAACAAAGAAAACGGTACAGTTATAATTTCTGGGAAAATTTTATCAACGCATGTACCATACGACCTTGTTAGAAAAATGAGGGCATCGTTTAATGTTCTTGGACCTATAGCAGCTCTGATGGGTGAATCGAGTACACCGCTACCCGGTGGCTGTGCTATAGGCGTTAGACCTGTAGATTTTCACCTCGAAGGTCTGAAAAGACTGGGTTTTGAAGTCACATATGATCATGGCGAAATCCTTGCAAAACGCGGAAGAAAAGAAGAAGAAACTTCAGTTTATTTACCATTTCCAAGTGTTGGAGCAACAGAACATATAATGAGCACAGCGGCGATATTACCAGGAATAACAATCATCGAGAACGCTGCAATGGAACCGGAAATCGTTGATTTGCAAGATTTACTCAATAAGATGGGTGCAAAAGTATCAGGTGCCGGTACGAGTAAGATAACAATTGAAGGTGTAAGACAGCTCCACGGTTGCGAACATACGATAATTCCCGACAGAATAGAGGCTGGAACGTACGTAATCGGTATTCTGGCAACAGGCGGGAAAGGATTAGTTAAGAATATCATGCCAGAGCATCTCGATGCACTCTGGCACACACTTGAAAGAACAGGTGCAATCGTAAAGAAGGGTAAGAACGAGGTGGAATTAAAATCCTGGCATAGATGGAAAGGTTGCGATATAAACGTGTTACCTTACCCAGGATTTCCAACCGATTTACAACCACAGATAATAGTTTATTTATCCTTGGCACAAGGAGCAAGTACTGTAACGGAAAATGTTTTTAAAACCCGCTTTGCACACGTTGGCGAACTCGTCAGAATGGGAGCTGATATGAAAATTATAGAAAACACAGTGTTCATCAACGGAGTTGAAAAATTGCAAGGTACGACAGTTATGGGTACAGACTTACGTGCAACAGCTGCCTTAGTTATAGCTGGTCTTGCTGCGGAAGGAAAGACTGAAGTAACTCAAGTTGAACACATATTCAGAGGTTATGAGAACGTCGTTGAAAAATTCTCTAAGCTGGGCGCAAAAATAAGCTACACTCCCGGAGGTGTACCAGAAATTTGAAAAAATACAGTAAATTTGTTTATATGTTGAATAAACGAAATTTCTGGCTTTTTTTAATCGATAATCTTTTGCTTATATTAGCTGGATTAAATGCTCTATTTGTAAGATTTGGTTTTGATTTCAAAGAAATGTCAAAATTCTCGAAAGGTGTTTATGTACTTATAGCTATTACGGTAATATCTAATGTATTGAATGGTACTTACAAAATAGTATGGCGCTATGCAACCCCTAAGGAAATAATAATACTCCTGAGGGGGTTATTTTTTGGTTATGCGTTTACTTTAATATTTCTTCATTTTACACACCTCGTTCCACTTCCCCGTTCGGTTGGAATGCTCACGTTCTTGGGAAGTTATTTTTTATTACTTAGTGCAAGAGTATTCTATCAATTCTTTGTAAACTGGAAACGAAAAAGTGGCAAAAGAATAGGAATAATAGGCGCTGGAGATGCCGGTGTGATATTGCTTAACGAAATAAAAAGAACAGAGTACGGAGATGTTGTTGCCTTCTTCGACGATGATCCAAAGAAAATAGGTCGGTATATCGCCGGAGTAAAAGTTTTAGATTCTATAGAGAACGTTAATAACCATTTAGAACCATCTGAAATCCAGGAACTAATCATATCTATTCCATCGGCCTCTAAGGAGCTCATGAACAAAATAATATCAAATATCGATACAAGCAAAGTCTCAATTAAAACATTTCCATCGATATCGCAGTTACTCGATAGAGAACCGACAATACGAGACCTTAGAGAAATATCTATCCAAGACATAATAGGTAGAGAGCCTGTCAATGTAGATATATCATCAATCAGCCAATATCTATCTGGAAAAGTTGTCCTTGTCACAGGCGCTGGGGGTAGCATTGGTTCTGAAATTGCAAGACAAGTTTGCAGATTCTCACCAAGAAAATTAATCTTACTCGGAAGAGGCGAAAACACTATATATGAAACGTACAACGAATTAAAGGAAAACTACATCGAACTTGACATACAACCAGTTGTTGCTGATGTATCCGATGAAAAACTAATGGAGAAAATCTTCCAAGATTTAAGACCAGAAATTGTGTTCCACGCAGCAGCTCACAAACACGTATTTTTCATGCAAGCTAACCTTTACGAAGCACTACGTGTCAACGTACTTGGTACAATAAATCTTGCGAAATTGGCGTGCAAACATAAAGTCGAAAGATTTGTTTTTATCTCTACAGACAAGGCAGTTAATCCCACATCTTATATGGGCATGAGCAAACGTATTGCTGAACTTTACCTTCTTTCGATTCCTGATAACTGTCAGACGCTCTTTTCTATTGTAAGATTTGGAAACGTGATAGGTAGCAGAGGAAGTGTACTTTGGAAATTCAAAAAACAAATAGAAAGAGGCGAACCTGTAACGATCACAGATCCAAGAATGAAACGCTACTGGATGAGCATACCGGAAGCCGTGTCACTTGTCATACAAGCCGGCGCATTTTCGAAGGGTAAAGAACTCTTCGTACTCGACATGGGAGAACAAATTCCTGTTGAACAAGTAGCAAAATCACTCGCAAAAGTTATGGGTAAACCGAACATACAAATAAAATACACCGGTGCTTTACCAGGTGAAAAACTCGAAGAAGAACTCTTCTATAGCTTTGAAAAACCAGAAAGTACAATGCACCCAAAGATAAATCGTGTTACTTACGATAATGTAAGATTATCATCAGAACTTATAGAAAAAACTGTGAGAGAAATCATGGAAACATATCTGTTAGGTAATGAAAAAAAGACTAAAGAATTGATCGAGCAACTTATTCGGATGTACGAATGAATTATAGACTTATAAAATTTCAAAGCTATAAAACTTCTACCTTTAACGGAAATAATAGATCAAGTTATTTTTTCTTATCAAGCGTTTTTTGTAATTCTTCTTTTTCAAAGATATAAACACTGTTACACCATTTACATGTTATCTCTGCCTTTCCCTCAGCGATGAGCTCATAAATATCATCAATATCGAGCACCTTCAACGATTCATATGCTTTTTCTCTACTACAGTTACATTTAAAAATCACGTTCATTTCTTCAAACATCAAATCAGTTGCGTTCAAAACAAATGAAATAATTTCTTCCAATGTATTGCTCTTTAGCGAAGAAGTTATCGAAAAATTACGCAAATTCGATTCAATTTGCTCAATGACATGCTGTGGAAGATTTCTATCGAGAATTTGAATTGCCAAACCACCAGCACTTATAACACCTGTAGAATCCATTAGAACCCCGAGTGCAAACGCAGATGGAATTTGTTCTGATTTTGTGTAATAATAGGCAACGTCTTCTGCGATCTCTCCAGATACAATTGGAACTTTTGAAATATAGGGTGTCTTTAACCCAACATCTCTAACAACTGTCAAATTACCGTTACCAATCGCACTTTTTACATCGAATTTTCCAATCAAATTAGGCTCAAGTTCAAACTGTGTGTTGGTTATATACCCCCGCACAGTCCCATTACCACTTGCTTGGCTAACCACGCTACCGGCTGGGCCGCTTGAAGAGATGACAAAAGTAATTACTTCTTTTTCAGAAAGCCAAGGGATAACCAGACTTCCTGCAGTAACGAGTCTCCCAAGCACAACAGTTGGTAGATAACTTAATTTATGTCTTTCTCGCAGTTCATTAACAATATCCAACGAATCAATTGCTGAAAATCGTAACATTCCGTCATAAGCGGTACCAAAAATCAATTTTCCCATATCAATCACACTCCCACAGCATACAGCTTTCTCTGAGATATTATAACAAAAAACTTTGATTTTGAAAAATAAAAAAGAAGTGTGGTATAATATTTTTAGTTCCGAGTAGCAAGATGCGGGTTGCGAGTCAAAATGTCTCAAAAAGAAGAAATCATTTTCATTTCTATTTTTTCTATCTTACCTGTGACTAATAACTCGCAACTCATATTTTGAGAGGGGGATACCATGCCTACCTTAGATGCTGTAAAAATAGAGGAACTAATTTCACGCGTACCGGGGGTTAAGGCTGTAAAAGTTGTTGGTGATGGTTCAAATTTACAAGAGATTCATGTAATAACATCGAGTGATAAAAGTCCAAAACAATTAGTTAGAGATATCGAAACAGTTATCCTGGCGAGTACTGGTATGAGACTCGACAGGAAAATTATCTCGATAGCCCAAGTTGAAAGTGATGTTAAGAGCCAGAAAGTATTACCCTATCAACTTGTAAATCTTAAAATAGAAAACATAGACGAAAGAAGTGTACGTGTGAATGTTACTATAGAACACGGTGAAGAAGAATTTTATGGTGAGTTCTCTGGACCAAAGACGACGAGAAATTTACCAAGAATCGTTGGAAACGCTGTACTTAACGCACTATCTGACATTCATGATTTTGCCTTGTCTTTTGACGACGTTGTAGAGGTTTATTTCGTTGGAAAAAAGCACATCCTTGTGCACATTACAAAACAATATAACGGTGTTGAAGAAAGCATCATCGGAACGGCTGTCAACGAAGGCAATTTTGAAAAAGCCGTCGCCGAAGCGGTTCTTGACGCGTTTAGGAGAATCTAAGTTGACCTACTCCCCGCATTGAAATGCGAGGATTCTT
>CAZOAS010000082.1:0-7205 GCA_964577745.1 uncultured Fervidobacterium sp. | reverse complement strand
GTAAATCGTTCTATCTCAGATTACTTGAAACAACCGGCAGTTCTGGGAATGCAAAAATAAAGTTTATAGGTACACAAATTGAAAAAATGTATCTAACGGATATCTTAGAAAACAGGATAGATGAATTACCTATAAACAAAAACACAACAACCTTAAAACTCGAGCCTTTTAAATTTTACACTTTGGAGTTCAAACAATAAGCATGTAAAACAAAAAAGCTCCGATTTAGTCGGAGCTTTTTTGTTTTTATTCAAAAAAACACAGATATTTTTATTTTTCTTTTACATGCATTTTGAATTTAATCATTCCGTTTTATAGATATGTTTTGGATTTTACGATGCTTGGAGATATAATCTTGTTAGTATTACTTCATATAAAAAGTAAATTTACGAAGTATTACTTCACACATCGGGAGGATAACTAATGACAAAGAAAAAAGGAATCGATTGTTGTGAAATAATAGTATCTTGTCAAGCAGCTGAAGACGAACCTTTGAGAGATAGTTACATCATATCGATGCTTGCATATGCAGTAAACACGGTTGGAATAAAGTACATCAGAGCCAATGGACCTGAGGATATATCTGAAATCAAGAAGCGCACAGATGCGTACGTTGTAGGTATCATGAAAGACGCTGAGCTCTTGGCAAAAGGTTGTGCCTTTATAACTGTTAGGAAGAAAGACATTGAAAAGGTTGTTAAAGCTGGTGCAAATGCAGTTGCCATAGATTGTACAAGACGTGAAAGACCAGAACCCTTGGAGGAATTGTTTACCTTTACTCGTGATAACTTTCCAGATATTGAAATAATTGCTGATATAAGTGATTTGGATGATGCAAAAGAAGTTTTGAAGCTAAAACCAGACTATATCGCTACAACACTCTCCGGTTACACTTCATACACTTCCCACCGAATTTTACCGGATTTGGAGCTTGTCGATGAATTAAAGAAACTGACAGATATTCCAATAATTGCTGAAGGTGGTTATACGTCTCCTTGGGAGGTTAGGCAAGCACTTCTCAAAGGTGCTTACGCTGTGGTCGTTGGAAGTGCATTAACACGACCACATGTAATGGCTAAGAAATTCATTGATTCAACGAAAGACCTAAAAAACGCAGTGGACATACTCGGAGTTGATATAGGTGGTACGTATATAAGATTTGTACTCATGAATAAAGATGGAAATATAAAGTGGACTAACAAAATTGAAAATCCTCAGGAACCTAATCGAATAGTTGAAAGTATCGGTGAGCAATTCTTTACTTTCGCTAAGACCAATCCTATTACACACCTTGGAATTGCCACCGCCGGAAGAGTTGAATCAGAATCTGGAGTTATTTCTTTCGCATCCGAGAATATTAAAAATTGGTCTGGATTTCCTTTGAAAAAGAAGATAGCTGAATTTATTGGTTTGACACCTGTCGTTGAGAACGATGCCAATGCTGCAACATTTGCTCAGTGGCTTAAAAGTCCAGTGAAAAATATGGTACTGATAACCGTTGGTACTGGTCTGGGTGCTGGGGCTTTCGTTGATGGGAAGCTTATACACGGAAAATCAGGTGGGGCTATGGAATTGGGACATATCACTTACCCTGGGAATGATAGGAAATGTACATGTGGTAAGATCGGATGCGTTGAAACTCTACTTCGTGCAGAGGAACTTTCAAAATTAGTAACACTTAACTCGGAAAACTTAAAAGAGAAGGCGAAAATTTTTGCATGGTTATTAGATGTTGTAAAAGCGCATATAGATTTCCAAGAAGCATACTTACATGGAGTTGTTAGGTTTTTTGGTAACGAATTTCTCCAATACATAAGAGATTATTACAAAACAATGTTCAGTTACAACTCAGAAGAAATTAAATATTCCGATATCGATGAATACGGTGGAGCTCTTGGTGCAGGGATGTTAAGTCTTTACTATGGTTCCGGAGGTGTAAGACTTGATTAGTGCACTTGCGAAAATTAGGCATATGAAAAACGAATTTACAAATTCAGAAAAGAAAGTTGCGGAGTTCATAGAAGCAAATTCGTTTAAGGTCATAGGTATGACACTGAACGAATTTGCTCAGGCTTGCAAAGTCAGCGAAGCTACTATTGTAAGGTTTATAAGAAAAATAGGCTTTGAGACGTTCCAGTCCCTTAAGTTTTCACTGGCTAAGGAAGAAACGCACAGTTTTGAAATCGACGAAATAGCTATTTTACCAAATGACGAACCAGCTGAAGTTGTTAAAAAGATAACTTCTGGTTGTATAAGAACGATACAGAACACCTACAATGTTACTAATATCGACGAATATTTAAGATTAGCTCATGTGATACGAAGTGCAAGAAGAATAGAAATATACGGTGTTGGTTCGTCTGGAGCAGTTGCTTTGTTGATGCAATACAAACTTGTTAGAAGTGGTTACCCAGCGATAGCGCTTATCGATCCACACATGCAGTCATTTTCCGCCACACTCTTGTCAGCAAAAGATTTGGCGATAGCAGTATCGCAAAGTGGATCAACGAAAGATACCGTGGATAGTTTAGAAATTGCTAAAAATCATGGTGCAGTGACAGCTGCTATAACAGACCACAAGAATTCCCCAATAGCTCAGCACGCGTCCATAATTATTGAGACCTTTTCCTCAGAAAATCCAATTGACACGAGTGCTGGTAGGTCCGTACTTGCCCAAGTGTACGCTATAGAGATACTAATTGGAATACTCCACATCTTAGATTACGAGCATTGCAAAATGTACGGTGATGAAACAGCGAAATCCGTTTTGAAGAAATTATACTGACAGGGAGGAAATAACGTGAAAGTCCAGTACGATGTTGCTGTATTTGGAGCAGGTTTAGCAGGTGTGGCTGCGACGGTAAACGCATTCAAGGCAGGTAAAAAGGTTATATTAGTTGAACAAAGCTTTACAGTAGGTGGAAATGCAACTATCGGATTAGTCAATCCATTCATGAGATATTGGCTTGATGATAAAGTACTTTCGGGTGAGTTTTTCAATGAAATTTTACGAGAGCTTGACGAAGTTGGAGGACTTTATAAGAACACGTTCGATAGTGAGTTACTTAAAATTGTTCTTTTCCGAAAACTTACTGGAGTTGAACTATTATTCAGAGCAATTCCTATCAAAGTTAATGTTTCGGGTAACAGGATAAATTCAGTTGAGGTTCAAACAAGTTTGGGCAACAGAATAGAAATTGAGGCATCTTTGTACATAGATGCTACTGGTGATGGTTCATTATCGTATATGGCAGGATGCAGTTTTGAATCAGGTGATGAAAAGGGAGACAATCAAGCGGTAACTCTAATGTTCACTATTGCAAACGTCAACTTTGAAGAAGTAAGAAAAAGTATAAGACGCAATCCTGAGAACTTCTTCTCGTGGGTATCACCGGATGCCGAAGTGTTATCTGTTGCGGGTTATTTTGAGGAGGTGAAAAGCGCAAAGAAAGATGGAATCGATTATCCAAATGAATTTTTCTTCTTTAACCAATTACCAACTGGAAACAGGGTAACAGTCAATACAACACATTTACATGTCAAAACAATTGACGATTTTCAATTATCAGCAGCGATGGCGAAGCTTCATGAGCAAGTATTCAACGTATACAAATTTGCAAAACAATACGTCAGTGGTTTCGAAGATAGCTATATCGAAAAGATTGCTCCATTACTTGGCATAAGGGAGAGCAGAAGGATAGAAGGAAAATACAAATTCAAAGGTACAGATGTTGTTGAAAAAAGAAAATTCAAAAATGCTGTTGTAAGGGCATGTTATGGAATAGATGTACACAAACGTGAAACGACAATTTCTCAAGAAGAAAGAAAAGTTGTTCCCAAGTACGAAGATTACTACGAAATACCACTTGAATCTTTGATTTCAAAAGACTTCGAAAACTTAGCAGTTGTAGGTCGTTGTTTCTCTTCTGATTTTCTCGGACAGTCGGCGGCAAGGATAATGCCAACGTGCACGGACATGGGTGATGCAATCGGAAAGATGATTACTAAATGTCAAAAAAGTTTCTATGAAATCCTACCATAGAAGGGGAGGTCGGTTGGTATGAAAAGATTCATCGTCTTACTCGTGGCGGTTTTAAGTATTTTTGTGTTTGCAAAAACGGTGACTTTGGAATTTTGGACACTCTCATTAAGCCCGACGTTCGATGATTACATCAAAGCTATGATAGCAGATTTTGAAAAACAGAACCCGGATATAAAAATCAACTGGATAGACGTTCCGTACAACGCAGCTGTTCAAAAGTTAACCGCGGCGATTGCTGCAAGACAAGCTCCTGACGTTGTTAACCTCAACACTTCGTGGGCAATTGATTTTGCAGCGCAAGGCGCACTTGCTTCGTTAGATGAATTAATAACGGCACAGGATAAAGCATTGTACTGGGATAAGTTGTGGAACAGTACAGTTATCGATGGCAAGTCTTACGCATTCCCATGGTATGCTTCCATTCCAATTATGATGTACAACACAGACCTTTTCAAAAAAGCGGGATTGAATCCAAATCAACCACCAGAAACTTGGGAACAAGTGCTCATGTATTCAAGAATCATTAAAACAAAGCTTGGAATCTACGGATTTGAACCAAATATTATAGCACTTGACGAATTACTATTAGAAGGTATTCCTATACTAACACCGGATGGTAAGAAAGCAGCATTTAACACTCCAGAAGCGATTACAAGATTAAAATTCTTTGTCAATGCGTACAAAGAGAACTTAATGCCAAGAAGTCTTGGCGGTTACACTGAAGGACGAGAAAAATTCCAAGCTGGTCAATTAGCGATGTATCCCGCAGGACTAACAATGCTTCAACATATCGAAAAAAACGCACCAAATATCTACAAAGTAACAGAAGTTGCACCATACCCAATTGGTAAGGGGAAGATGATAAAAGTCTCGCTCATGAACCTCGTGATACCTATCACCTCACCAAACAAAGCAGCGGCAGCAAAGTTCGCACTCCACGTGACATCACCAAAGTGGCAAATTGAATTCAGCAATTATGCAACTGTTGTTCCATCAACAAAACAAGGACTTGAAACGAGTAAAGTCTTCCAAGACAGAGTGGCTAAAGGCGACCTTGCGGCCAAAGCCATGCTTATGGCAAGTAAATCAATGAAATACGCTGTTGACCTTAACGCTATCACAGTTCACAAAATTCCCGCTGATAAATACGCCGATGTGAGAAAGATTTTACAAGACTACTGGATAGCAGCGATAAAGGGAGAAATAAAACCGGAAGAAGCCTTGGCCAAAGCTGAACAAGAAGTAAATAAAGTGTTAGCTAAATAAATCTTTAGATCCTTACGGGGGACGTCTCGTCCCCCATTCTTAAATTTTTAACATTGTGCGGAGGTGTATCGATGCTCTCAAGAAAAGTACAAACTTATCTCTTAGCGTTTCTTTTCTTAATCATACCGTTAACGCTACTTGGTATATTCACATTCTATCCAATCATTCGTGGAATAATACTCTCATTTGCCGATTACAATATGTTACTTGGTACAACTAAGTGGGTGGGTTTAAGAAATTACAAGGAACTTTTCAACGATAAGTATTTCTACCAAGGACTTACCAACATATTTAAATACCTTATCGTTGTGCCGTTTATTCAATTCTTTTCAATTGTGCTTGCCGTTACGGTCAATCAAAAGATACCTGGAATAAAGTTTTTCAGAACGCTATTTTACGTACCTGTCATTACAGGAGCAGTTGTTGTCAGTATTGCATGGAGATGGGTATTTAACGTCGATGGTTTGCTAAACTATGTACTAATTAATTTAAAAATAGTTAAGGAACCAGTCTTGTGGCTTACAAATTCAAATTTAGCTATCTATTCGGCTATGTTTGTAACTTTTTGGCGCGGACTCGGATATTACATGGTAATTTACCTTGCCGGATTGCAAAATATACCTTCGGAGTTGTATGAAGCAGCAATGATAGATGGCGCCTCAGGTTTTCAAAGTTTTTTCAAAATTACTCTTCCATTACTTAGACCAACGATCTTATTTTGTTCACTCATATCTACGATGGCAGCTTTAAAAGTATTCGAAGAGATCTTTTTACTCACTCAAGGTGCAGCAAACACAACAACAATAATGTACCTAATATATGAATATGCATTTGTAAGATACAAATTTGGATTATCAGCGGCTTTATCAGTTGTATTCTCCGGCATACTCATAATATTTGCCATCATTAACTTTAAGTTATTCGGTGCTGGGAGGGAGCAGAGATGACACACTCAAAAAAGAAAAAAATAAGGAATATTATAAAATATACACTTACTTACACTTTTCTGATAATAATGGGAGTATTCTTCACTTTCCCATTTTTGTGGATACTATCTACGTCATTTAAAGGACCGGAAAATTTGTTCACTTGGCCCCCAGAGTGGATACCAAAACATCCAACAATTCAAAATTATATTGCCGTTTTTAAAAGAATACCTATGGCACGGTATTTCTTAAATACACTTATAATCACTTCACTAGGAGTTGTATTAGAAGTTATACTTGCATCTTTAGCCGCTTACCCACTCGCACGTCTTAACTGGAAAGGAAAAAATATTGTTTTTTCACTTATCTTGTTACCCATGCTTATACCAATGCAAGGTGCACTTATCGTAAATTTCATAACGATAATAAAACTTGGATTGTACAACAAATACCTTGGTGTTGTTTTACCAAGTGCAGTTACGATATTCGGAATTTTCCTCATGCGTCAACATTATTTGTCTGTACCAAAAGACTTGGAAGATGCGGCACGAATCGATGGTTGTAACGAATTCCAAGTTTGGTGGAAGATCAGCTTCCCTCTTGTGAGACCTGCAACAGCGGCACTCGCAATATTCGCCTTCACAGCACATTGGAATTCATTCTTATGGCCATTGATTGTACTCAGAGACCAAAACAAATATCCTCTTCAAGTTGGTCTTGCGCAACTTAGCAGTGTCTTCGAAGCCAATTTCAGGAATGTTGCCGCAGCAGTTGTTATAGCTACTGTACCTATACTTGTGTTCTTCTACTTTACGCAAAAGTTCTTCATAGAAGGCTACAAAGGAGCAATTATAGAATAGAACAAATTCTTTAAGGGGGAATGGGGTATGTTGACCTCCTCCCCGCATTAAAATGTGAGGATTCTTCGTGCGGTATGTTAGCTTACTAACCTTAACCGCACTGGGCTGGTC
>CAZOAS010000081.1:0-7231 GCA_964577745.1 uncultured Fervidobacterium sp. | reverse complement strand
ATTCCCGTTTTATTTAAAGAAAACACACTCCCCTCGCTAATTAGAGCCATCGAATATGGAGCCGATGGTATAGAGACCGATGTAAGGTTGACAAAAGATGGTGTACCTGTCTTAATTCATGACGAAGATTTGAAGCACTTTTGTGGGGAGGATGTTAAGGTTAGAGATTTAAATTTAAGTGAATTGAAGAAATTCTCTTTCGATGGTTTAAATGTTCCAACGCTTGAGGAATTTCTATCGATTGTACCAAAGGGTAAATGTCTTAATTTGGAAATAAAAGAATACGAAGCGGGAGAGATGACTGTTAAGCTCTCCAAAGATTACGATGGGGAAGTAATATACAGCTCTTTCGACCACAGACTTATAAATGAGCTTAAAGCCAAATATCCTCAACTTAAATTTGGTTATCTATTTGGTAGAGAACATTTAAATATATCACAGGAAGAATTTATCGGATTATTTAAGTTCAATACTTACAGTGCCCATTTACCGATATTTGGTTATTCAGAAAGACCAGAACTATTTAAAATTATCCTTCCAAAGCTGAAAGAGATTGGAATAAAGATTGTCTTTTGGACGGTTAATTCGAAGGAAGATATTAAACAAATAGAAATGTATATTGATTATCTTATTACAGACGATATTAGGGTTTTCTTTGAATCTCAATAAAGTTTGGTTATACAATCAGTGTTTTGGAGGGGTCTAATTGAGTCGTATCTTATTGACAGTATTTTTGATGTTTACTACAGCAATTTTTTGGTACAATTTTTCCTCTAGATACGTTGGTTTTGTGTATAATTCCAAGACACAGTCTAAGGAATTTTTGCTTAGGAACTATAGTGGTTTACTTCTCTTAGAATTCGATTCAAGTAGAAAGATTGACGAAGCTTTTGACCTATTTTCAAGTAAAGGAGTTAAGATTATAATCGGACCACCAACTTCGGCTGAAGGCGAAAAGTTGTTACCATTTTTGAAAAAGTACAAAATGGTTGCACTTTCCGCTACTATTTCTTCTACAAGATTGCTTAATTCGAGTTATATATATTCTTTTACACCATCTAACGCGTTCATAACAGAAAAGATAAAAGAGTTACTCAGTAAGATTGGCACAAAAAGATTAATTTTGCTTTCGGATCCGCAGAATAAACAATACAGTGATGAATTTGTTGATTTACTTAAGACGTTCGAAGGAAAAAATGTGTATTATTATAACGAAGACACCTTAAAAAGCATCGATGTACAAACTTACGATACCGTTGTTATGACTCTCCTTGCGAAAGAGGCAGCAAAAGCGGTGAAGGTTCTTAAATCAATGAATCCATCCATTAAGATAGTCGGCACAGATAGTGTTATGTCCGTTGATTTTTTAAGTTATGCGGGAAATATCGTTGAAGACACATATTTAGTATATACCATGGATTATTTGGAGAATCCAGAACTTGGTTTGATAGGAGAGGTAAGCAGTTTCCTTTCCAAGCATAGGTTTTTATCAATAGATCAGTTCAGAAGATACTTAGAAAGAAATGTTATAGAAACTGACATCGGTATATATCACTACGAAAATAGGAGCATCAGTAGACCTATCAGAATATTCCAAGTTGTAAATGGTCAATTTAAAGAAGTTGAGAATTTTTAAAATAATGTATAAAGGGAAACGGTAATGAAAGGTGGTATATTGTGAAATTTGAGAAAGTTGCTCTTGTATTTGCCACAATTTTTTGCTTGTTGTTTATCATAACTTATCTTTATAACGTAAATCAGTCGAATCAGCTTTCTCATGCACAAAAGGTTATAAAGGCATATGAGCTTTATTTGTCAGAGAGTAAGGATTTTTCCGACTTTGTGAAACAAAATAACTTAAAAGAATTAGATTGGCTTTTATCTAAAAAGCTGTTGAGCGAAATTAGGACGAAGCTGGATAAAGCTAAGATATCTTATAGGGAAGGTAATTACGCTGAATCAGTGGCTTTGTTGAGGAGTGTAAAAGATTCTGAGAATCCTTGGATCGATGAGATATACTTTTACCTGGGTATGTCTTTATACAAGATAGGTGAAGTTGAGAGTGCGAAGCTTTTCTTATCTTCTTTTTTGGATAACTTTCAGTACTCGATTTACAGAAGGGAAGCTCTCTTGATATTGAAGGATATTTCCAACGATGATATGAAAAAACAAATAGACACGATTTTGTCGACAACTTCAAGTGTGTGGTAAGAATTATAGAAATTATAAGCAGATTATTCGGAGGTTTGAATGATGTTAACCGATGTGCAAAATCAAATAGATGAGAGAAATGTTTATCTAAAAAGAGTAGGTGTTAAGAACGTAAGATATCCTATATCTGTTTTTGATAAAACAAAAGGTAATCAAC
The DNA here is from genome assembly GCA_964577745.1 of uncultured Fervidobacterium sp. Classification (GTDB taxonomy): domain Bacteria; phylum Thermotogota; class Thermotogae; order Thermotogales; family Fervidobacteriaceae; genus Fervidobacterium. Next base: position 4,863 of record CAZOAS010000081.1, on the reverse strand, counting down.
ATACGATAGCTACATTGAATATGTTTGTCGATCTCCCGAAAAATTATCGTGGTACTCACATGAGTAGGTTTATCGAGGTGTTGAACGAATACCATTTGGAAATTCATCCAAAAAAGATAAGAGAGATATTGCATAGTCTAAAAGAAGTCTTGAATGCTAAGCGTGCGGTAATTGAATTGGAGTTTCCATATTTCATACTAAAAAAAGCTCCAGTGACTGGGATTGAAAGCTATCTTGAATATACGTGTTCCTTTGAAGCGGAAATTTATGATGAACAACTTGACTTTTCTTCTTCTGTGAGTATACCGATACATACGCTCTGTCCATGTTCGAAAGAAATCAGTGATTATGGGGCCCATAACCAGCGTGCAATTTGCAAAGTTACATTTAAGAGTAAAGAAATGGTATGGTTTGAAGATGTGATACAAATCGTCGAAGAAAGTGCAAGCGCTCCTATTTACACTTTATTAAAAAGGCCGGATGAAAAGTATGTAACTGAACATGCGTACGATAATCCGAAATTTGTGGAAGATGTCGCCAGAGATGTTGCTATAAAACTTAAGAATTGTGATAAAATTAGTTGGTATAAGGTAGAAGTTGAGAGTTACGAGTCGATACATGCACATAACGCTTTTGCTTGCGTTACAAGCGATGAGATGGATAAAGAGCATTCATGAAGTTTCGAAGATTAATAGATGAGGTGTGTAACCATGAACGATGTAAACGCTAAAATCAACGAAGAAAAGCTTAGAAAGGTGTTGTCTTATTTAGGCTTTGCGTCAAAATCTAATAAGCTTGTGTACGGAAAAGATATGATAAGAGATTATATAAGTGACCCAAGTGTCAGAACAAAAGTCATAATACTTGCAACGGATGCTGGTCCGCGTGTCAAAAAGGATTTGAAAATTAGGTGTGAAATCAACGGAGTTAACCTATTCGAATTGTGTGAAAAAACTGTTCTTTCCAAGGCTGTTGGTATGAAAGAAGTTGCGGCTCTCGGTGTTAGTGATGAGAATCTTGCAAAGTCAATCATCGAGGTTATGAAGTAAATTGTCTCTTTTAGGGGGGAGTCGTATGTCTGAAGAAAGAATTGTTACTTTATCAGAATATTCTTTAATTGATTTCGTGGAATTAGTGAATAGAATATTCCAAGATTATGTGCTTCCAATAAATTGGAATGTGTTAAATTTCAAAATGGATGCCAGAGAGAATTCTGTATCTCTGGCTGATTCGTTTGTTTTTATTAAGGGAAACGAACCAGTTGGATTTATCCTCAACGCAATCAGAGGAAAAAGAGCACGTATAGACGCGATGGGTGTTGTTGAAAGTGAACGTGGGAAGGGATTGGCTGAAAGGATTTTAAAGCATGCATTCCATCATCTAAAGTTGAAAAATATAGAGCAAGTTTTCCTTGAAGTAGCTTCTTCAGATGAAAGAGCTGTGAAGTTTTACGATAAAAACGGTTTTAGAAAATCAAGAGAGTTGAATACATTTGTGCTTGAAAATCCATCTAAAGCCAATATAAGTTATACGCATTTAACAACCGATTGTAAGTACGTATACTCAGTATCGCTTAACAATGAGTTGCAAGTTCAAAGAAAGGTAAATTGGCAGAGAGAGCCGATAACACTTCTTCTTGCTGATGGTAGGTACAATTACGTCAGACTTCACACACCAAGTACCGAGGGTTACCTCGTTTGGGGTAAGAACGAAGACAACAGTGCGTTCATCGTTGACCTGGCAGCAAAATCTGAAAAAATAAGCGACTGGCAAAAGATTTGCCATATCGCTATCGATTACCTTGTAGAACAAACAAATCCACCGCTTATAAGTGTTGTTTCGGTTCCAGAAGATGATATACTTCATGATGCTTTAGCGTCTTCTGGATTCAACGTTGTTTTCACACAGTATGAAATGTGTAGAAAACTTTAATTCTCATTTTTTGAAGATATTCTTCAACTCCGTGCCTTCGTAAAAGAATGAGAGTATATTCACATAATCCCAATTGTATTTTCGCGCAAGGTTATTTGCCGCAACTTGGCTCATCCCTACACCATGACCATAACCGCGCCCGTATAGCACAACTTTTGTGCTACCATTAGTATCCTTTATTAGTTCAAGTGTAAATACATTACTTGGTAAAGATGTAAAATCGTTGCGAGTTGTGTTATTCATAAGTTGAATATTCTTGTTAGTAGGTGAAAATAACCTTCTCACATCGTCTTTCAGAATGATTATCTCCTTATCGTACGTTTCTATTTTAACTTCAGTTACTATACCTCCGGGTGCACGTTTGGAAACGTATATCTTAGGATAGTTATTAGTAGTATCGGTAGATTGATACGACGTCTGAGTTGCGTTCTGGACAAGTTCTGATATTTGATTTGACAGTTCATTTGAAACCATTGAAGCCTCATCCATAGTTGTAATAGTTGATTCAGGTTGAACATTAGGTTCAATAGTGTTAGTGTTGCTGTTTGGTGTTTCCCTAATTATTTCCTTGACAATAGCATTTTTAAGTGTACCAACCCGCTGGATGATTTCGTCCCATGTATAGACAATTTTCCAGCCAAAGAATGCACTGGTTGTTTCAACAAATCCCATTTTCTCCAACACATCTTTATCCCAAATTTTCAAAAAGTTGTCAAATTCCTCACCCAAGGATGCTAAGCTATTAGCACTTTCCGATACAGAGATAGGTTTGGATTTAAGATAACTTATTTTACTTCCAAAGACATCAGCGCAGTCAAGAGAAAAACCACTCGACACCGCATAATAAAACGTTGCAGCAGGTTTTCCATTAAATGTCAATATCTGTCCTCTTGTTTGATTAACAGCAGCAATTGCGTTGTCAGAAATCTTCTGAGTATTGTAAACTTGGAAATTGATGCTGTCATCTAAATTTGCGCCTATTGTGGAATACCTTCTATCGTTAAGTATCTTATCAATAGCATACGTTCTCGCCGCAACCGCTTGTGCTTTTAAAGCCTCAAGATGGTAAGAAGATGGCATTTCTCCAGAAACAACCGAATACAGATAGTCTTCCACCGATAAATCGTTGATTAAAGCGAAACCTTTTGTAGGAATGTAAGTAACTTCGGCTGTACCGGTATACTTGTTTGTTCCTCTAACTCTAACCAAAAAGTATGCTTTCTCCTCAAATGGTTTAACGTAAATCCTGCTGTCTTTTGAGAAAGGACCGTAAACCAATTCATTGTTACCATTCTTAAGTTTAACGTATATAAATCCGTTTGATTCGTAAACTTCAAAAATTCTCTTCTCACCGATATTCGTCTGAAAAATTTGTTTGTATATAAGGTTACTCGAATCGAAGATAGATACTTTAAACCCTCCATTAAACTCAAGACTTACATTATCGAATAAATACGATACCATTCCACCGGCGGAATTTATTTTAGAACTTATCAAAACCCTTATAAATCTTGGAAAATCATCCTGAAACTCAATTTTTGAAATTTTACCATTACTGAACCAAGCGTAAACATTCCTCAAACCGGGGTAAATAACAGAAGACCAGTTATTGACAACCCTATCGTTGACCTCCACATTCTTATTAAGTGCCAGAGGTCCTTCCTTTTCAAGACCAATAATACCTTTTGAAGTATCAGTAAAAACAACTTTACTAAGCAAAGCTCTATCTTTTAGAATAAGAAATTCTTCCTCTTTTACTGTTACTAAGAAAGGTGTTAAAGTATTTGGTAACACATCTATTTCTGTTGAAGCTAAAACCATTTCATTATCATTTTCGTTGATTTTGTCTTTTAGATTCTTCACAAGCTTTACCATACATCTTCCCGCTGAAAGCTGAAGTAAGACAGGTTCAGGTTCAATGCTTAAATCCAGAAAATATTGAGTCTCATCGAAAAGGCTTGTTACATACAAGCCTAATGCTTCGTGAGTTTTTTCAAAATAATCACTAATCCCATTGAATGTAATAAGCACTTTTCCAAAAACTTTGGAAAGCCTTATTTCAACCTTACCTTTTTCTTTCAATTCATCTAAACTGAAAATTCGCTGTCCGCGCAAAATCAATAAACCATTGAAATATACTTCACAATCTATAGCCATACCATTTAGAAACTTACTTTCGTCGTATTCAAAATGAACAGTTGGTTCCTTAGATTCTATCTTTGAAACAAGTTTACCATCTTCAAGAAAACTTACCATGTACGATACACTCTGCGAAACCTCTTCACTTAAAACATACCCATCGGGTAAACTCAAAGATACTTCAACTGAACAAAAAACTTCCTCTTCATTTTGTGAAAAACCCACTCCAGAGATGATAAAAGACATAATAAGGAAAAATAATGCAAAACTCTTGCGAAACTCCATACAGAACCTCCTTCCGTCCTTTATCTCATCTAGCAATATTTAATACAGCAAAAAAATGTAAGATACTTCCCAGTAAAACGAATAAATGCCATACCATATGTCCGTATTTCAATTTTCTCCACATGTAAAAAACTGATCCCGCAGTGTATGATACACCACCAAGAACCAAGAGCCAAATAGTTAGATTACTAACCGAAGCCACAAGAGGCTTGAACGCAAAAACAATAAACCAGCCAAGAAAGATGTATATCATAGTCGACAGAATCATGAATTTTTTTACAAAAAACACTTTAAGCACAATCCCTATAATCGACAACCCCCACACAATGCTAAATACTATCCAACCAAGTGTACCCTTCAAAGCAATAAGTGTGAACGGAGTATAAGTTCCAGCGATGAGTAAATATATGGCTGAATGATCAATGATTTCAAGAACCTGTTTGGCTTTCCTATGTTGAATCGAATGGTATAACGTTGACGCAAGATACAAAATTATCAAAGATGCTC
>CAZOAS010000080.1:0-7536 GCA_964577745.1 uncultured Fervidobacterium sp. | reverse complement strand
CGGGATACGGTTCAGCTGCAAAGTACATAGCCATAGCTATGATGGAAGCTTCACTCGATTTGAGAAGCATGTACGTTGATTCAACACAAGTTTTTGTAATGGAAATCATGGGAAGACACGCTGGTTGGCTTGCTGCTGCGGCTGGACTTGGTTGGATAAATGGTATCGGTGCTGACATAATATTGTTACCGGAGAAACCATTCAACAAAGATGAATTTCTTGGTGTGGTTGAGAGAACAATATCAAAAAAAGGGCACTGCTCTATCGCAGTTGCCGAAGGAATCAAATATCCCGATGGATTTTTCGTGTCAGACATGGGATTTACAGATAGCTTTGGTAACAGACAACTCGGTGGTGTGGGATTCACGATCGCTGGTATGGTTAGATCCGAACTTGGCTTAAAAACACACGTTGCTATTCCAGACTATTTACAACGAAGTGGAAGACATATCGCCAGTGCAACCGACATACAAGAAGCCGAAATGTGTGGAAGGATGGCTGTAAAATATGCTCTTGAAGACAATTACGGAGTTATGGTTACAATGGAACGTATATCGGATGAACCGTACGAAATAAGATACAGTTCTGTACCTTTAAATCTTGTTGCAGACCAAACGAAAATGCTTCCAAAAGATTTCTACGACGGATACATGATAACGGATAAATTCTTTAAATATGCATTGCCACTCATCGAAGGGGAGGCATATCCACCGTTTAGTAATGGACTACCAGCATACAAACTACTGTAAGTCGTCTAACTTAAGGAGGCTTTAAGATGTGGATATTTACACTAATAGGTATATTAACAGTATTACTCTTGTTGGTGACCTTTTTACCTTTTCTGGCACCGCTGCTTGCGTGGATCATTGGTATTGTAATTTTTCTTGTGATGATAGTTCTTGCCGCTGTATTCTTCGCATTTTTGATACCATTCATCGCAGTTGGTTTCCTTGTCTGGATAATCTACAGTGCCGTCAGAACTTGGAAAAGAAAGTAGGGTTGGTATGAATAATTGCCCTGGGACCTCCTAGGGCTTTTCTTTTTGGTAACATAACGTAACAAAAAAATGACGATGATCATGAACGGTAGATACATAATATTGCCTGCGCAGGCAAAATGAAAGATTTCTTTCGTGGGGGTGTACAGATGAAAAGATTATCTATAAGGTGGATTGTAGGAGAAAACGAGCAAGGTCAACCTGTTTACAGAAGACAAACATTAAGTGTTTCCGAAAATTTTACGACAGATAATGCCCAAGTAGTTGTAAACATTCTCGACAAATACTCAAAATACACATGCGAAAGTGCACAGATAATATTCACACAAAGTGTAGGTGATGAAGAATGAAAAGACTTAGCTTACTGTACAGAGGATACGAAAATGGACGTGCAAGAGTTTACAGAGTGAACATACCTGAACCGGTTGAAAACATAAATACTTCGGAACTTGCTCAAGACATGCAGACACTTAAGTCACTTAACGTAATTCCCCAAGGTTTTGAACCAGATGAAGCAAGAATAGTGGAAAGTAATGTAGAAACACTTGTCAACTTAATTGAGTAGCCTTGAAATTGTCGGTCGGTGATTAATATGAAATGGCTTTGGGATATTGTAAAATTATTCATGTACCTTGTTGAAAGACCGGGAGAAGGAGATAAGAAAAAACAAGAAGTAATGGAATTGATGGATGAACTTTACGAAGAACTCAACTTGCAAATCCCTGTAGAACTTTACCACTCGATTGTATCCATCGCGATAGACTATTTGGCATTGATACTATTCTGATATTATTTAACAAAAAACAAACCGGTAGCTTAACAGCTACCGGTTTTCTTTTCACTTATTTACAAAAATATATGCTCCATTGAGTTTACGTTGAGAGACTAAATGTCTTTGTACATACTGACCACAATTACTACCTATCTTATTCTCCTCAAGCTCTCCAACACTTATAATAACCTCGTATCCACTATTTCTCAATTCTTCCACAAACATCTGATGTTTTAGAACAAGTCCGTTTTCGGTTACATCGGAACTCAATCCGTTCTCAATTGACCTGTACGTTGGATTTACAGGCGTTATCTTGATTAGGAACTTTTCTGGATCGAAATACTCTTTTATCACACTTGCTTGTGCTATATTCTCTCTGGCTAATGCAAAGTTGAGAGTGATTTTTCTATCCCCTTTTTTAACAAACTTCTCACCGTATTCGGATATCTGCTTAAAGCTCCACTTTTGAATAGGAATAATCTTATCCCTTTGTTTTTCATCGGTGCTGTGTATCGAAAATTGCATTTGAAATCGCCCTTTGTAATATTTGTCTTTGATCTCGACCAATCTTTCGAACCACTTATCCCTACCGATTGGCGCTACAGTACTAATCGATGGCATTAAACCCGGTGCATCTATTAATTTTGGTAAACTCTCAAGCACACCAAGCACATTATCGTTAAGCGAAGGTTCACCAACTCTGGCAAATTGAATTTTGAACTTCTTAACAGGAACGCTCTTTCCAAATCTTTTATTGACTAAAAATAAAATTTGGTTTAACATCTCTTCTTTGTTTAACTTTCTTCTATAGTACCCACCAGCATCGCACATTATACAACCTATTGGACAACCATCCATAGTGGAAATAATAAGCACCCATTTTTCTTCCCTTGGTATCGGTGGCTGGACGGACTCGACAAATTCAACTAACGCACCATGAGAGGTTTTCCCCAAATAAACCATCGCTATATCTTCTTTACCATACGATTCAAGAACTTCCAAATTCTTTATATCCATAATAAGGAATCTGCCCTCCTGTTACTTTCTTTTATCGTTTCCATCTTTGAACAATCTCCATGGCACATTTAATACCATCACCAATTGCTATGGAAGACTGACGAAAATCAACATGTGCAGCATCTCCTATTATACATAAGTTCTGTGCGTTCTCAATAACTGGTAAAGCAACTTCCCGACCAATTGCTATTAGTAGAGCATCAAATATAAAATTTTCCTGATCGATAGTTATCTTTACACCTTCCTTAACATCTACAACATTTCTAATAGTATTATTTCTCTTAACTTCTATCCCAATCTTATCAGCTATTTGAACTAACTTTGGAACAGCCTTAACGGAATTGCCCCTCACAAACACTGTGGTTTTAATACCATCTAACGTTGCGCGTATTGCACCATCGAATGCAACATCTCCACCACCATAAATAGCTAACCTCTTTATATTTTTTGGTAAATCTCTGTATTCGTACACAACTTTATCGCTGACCTCAAAATCAATAATTCTTCTTGGCAAAGTACCGGTAGCTAAGACAATTACATCTGCGTTGTAAGAACCATTCTTTCCAATCAATTCGTTCTCTCTTACAGCCAATACCTCATCAAAAACAACACTTATATCATTTTCATAGACGATACTTCGTAATTTTTTTGCCAACTCCATCCCACTTGCAGGTTCAACTAACGGAAAATTTTCAACATACCATGCATTTTCTATTAACCCACCAATAGCCTTTTTTTCATAGATTGTCACATCTACATCGTATCTTTTCAGCAAACTTGCGCAAGCAACGCCAGCTGGTCCACCACCAACGACTGCAACTTTCAACAACTCTTCACCTCGTTAAAACTTTACCTTATCTTACCTTCTAATTTCGAAAGACCAAACATCACCTTTTGTTACACCATCGTGCGGATCTTTCGCAACTACGTACCAGTAGTAAATTCCTGTATTACTTATCGTGAAAGTAATAAACTTGTTGTTAGTAACAATAGGTGTAACGCCAGCAAAATTTGGACTTTGGTTTACATACACTTCGTATGTTAATCTATCACCGTCAGGATCGTTCGCATCCCATCGCAAAGACAAACTTGTTTGAGTAGAACTTACCGTTATAATCTGTCCATCTTTTGGATCAGGATTGCTTGGCCACAATGGCGCTGTATTTGCTTTAGTAGTGAACCGCCAAGTATCGCTGTAAGCGTAATTACCGAAAGGATCCTTAACTTCAACGCGCCAGTAATAAGTAGTTACTGGCTTTAAACCATCTACAACCACAGATATTTCATCGGCTGTTTGATTCTTAATCATTTGAAACAGACTCATTTCATCGGCTCTACCTACATAAACGTAATACTCAAGGTCACTCTTGTTATCATCTGGATCGGCACTTGCTTTCCATCTCAGCTGTAGATTATTGAAATTCAAATTATTCTGCCCATTGCTTGGTGAAATCAAAATAGGTGCTGTTGGTGCAGCCTTCGTGTCAGTAATTTTGAACGTCCAAATCGGACTTTCAACTGGATCGTTATAACCGTCTTTTGCAACAACTTTCCAATAATACCGCTTTCCGAACTCGAATAATTCAGTTGTTGAATAGTTGCTTGTTTTTAAGTCAGAGGCTTTTAACTTAAGACTGTCAGGACTATCTCCCATATATAAGTCGTATCTCAACTCATCACCATCTGGATCTGAGCATACCCAAGAGAACTGCTCTATCCTATTCGGAAGAGGTCTGTTACCTTCCTTATCATCTCCCGGATATGGATTTGACGGTATTGCCGGTGGATTGTTCAAATACGTTTCAAACGAAAAGACTTTACTCATTGCACTATCTCCGTTTCTGTCTATCGCAACGACATACCATTCATATTTTTGTCCCACCTTGAAAAACGTTGAAAGAGAACTAAATTCAAGTTCTGGATTGTTAAGAGGATACATACTTCTTTCCGAAGAACCACTTCTTATAACCAATCTGTAATTTACAAAATCCTCATCTGGATCAATAACCGCATTCCATCTAAACTTTAATGAAGAAACCCTTGCTATATTTACCTTACTATTATCTAAAGGTTCTATCAAGTTTGGTGCAGGTGGTGGTGTATTAACCTTAGTTCTGAACTTAAACTGCCGTGAAAGTTTTTCTCCATATGTATCCTCCGCCTCGATAGTTAATATATAGTTTGTATCTGGATAAAGTTCCGTTACTAAATATTCCATTGCCGTATTTAAACTTAGCAATGGTTTACCAGGTTGAGAACCTTCCGAATGTAAATAAACTGTGTATTTTAACTCTTCATAATCCTTATCTGCTCCTCGCCATCTTAACAATAAATTGTTGAATTTTACATTTGTTGAATTATTTTCTGGATATAAAAGGTCAATTCTCTCTGGTGGTTCATTTTGTTTTGTTGAAAATTCCGCAATTGGGGATTTTGCAATCGCTCCCCACTTATCTCTTACCTCAACACTCCATTGGTAAGTCATCAATTGCTTTAAATTCTTTGCTAAATACGTATCTGTTGCAACAGTTGTTTCAATAAATGGTGTGCTTTTTCCTTTTTCATATATTCTTACAACAAATGTTAAATCATCATCGTCGTCATCAGATGCTTTCCATGTTAAGCCAAGCATACCAAATGGATGCCCAGAAGTACCGTCAGGTAACAATCCTGATACTGTTGGAACTGTATTTTTTCTTGTTGTGAAGCTCCACTGTGCACTTGACTTAGAATCGTTGTTTGTTAACCTAACATACCATTTATACTTTTTATCAGGCGAAAACGTTCCCTTTGGTACGGAAACTTCTACAATCTCTTTTTCAGCAGTTACGGTCGTTGTAAAAACTACAGTATTTGTTACCGAATCTTTCACGATGACATCGTAAGTTTTTCCAACATCACCTTTGAAAGAAAACGATATCTTGTTAAATGGTAGATTTATCGAGTTATTTTCGGGGCTGATCAACTCGATTCCTGAGGATACTGTAGCCGATACACAGCTGTAAGCAAGCATCAAAGTAACAAAAAGAAGTGTGAACATCCAAAAATTCTTCTTCAACCTCATCCTTATGCACCCCTTCATATATATTTCTTCTATCGTTGCAAAATTTAGATTTACCCACTTTAATTATATCACATCACGAAGAGATAGTACAGTAATATTAAACACAAAAAAGCAGACCATACGGTCTGCTTTAGGATTTACCAAAATGCTCGCTATAACAATATCACATTTTCGTACTTTCCTTTGGTAACATTCTTAGTATCAAATATAAACGGAACGTGTTTTGCTACGTATTCATAATCTATGCCTATCGTATGTCCTGAAGTTACAACTGCACCATCTATGTTATTCAAAAATTCTTCCTTTAATTCGACTCGTTTGTAATGTTTCCCATTGTGAACAAACTCTGGAACAAACGGATCAAAGTAATATACATTTGCTTTTTTCTTTTCCAGCAATTCAATCACTTTCAAAGCAGGACTTTCTCTCAAATCATCTATATTTCCCTTATAGGTCACACCTAAAAGTAAAATATTTGTACCGTTTAAACACTTCTTTCTTTCGTTTAAAATATCGGATAACCTTTCGACAACATAATAAGGCATACCATCTGAAATCTCCCCAGACATTTCAACAAGCATCATATGCAAATCGTATTCTTTCGCTTTGTAAACAAGATAGAACGGATCAATTGGGATACAATGCCCTCCTATACCAGGACCCGGATAAAATGGCATATATCCAAAAGGCTTAGTTGCGGCTGCATCAATAACCTCCCAAATGTTAATTCCCATCTTATTTGCAACCTTCGTCATTTCCTGCACAAGTGCTATATTCACAAGCCTGAAAGTGTTTTCGAGAATTTTAGTCATTTCAGCTGCTTTTGGCGAAGAGACTGGAAAAACACCTGCTTCAAGCACATTTTCGTACAGTGCAACAGCGTGTTTTGTACACTCAGGTGTCATACCACCAACAACTTTTGGTGTATTTCTTGTTTTGTACCTTGGATTACCTGGATCCACACGCTCTGGACTAAACGCTAAATAAAAATCTTTTCCAACTTTCAAACCAGTTTCTTCAAGAATAGGGAGCACAACCTCGTCAGTTGTACCGGGATACGTTGTACTCTCGAGCACAACCAACTGTCCTTTCCTTAATCTTTTCTTTATTTCATTTGCACTATTTACAATGTAGCTCAAATCTGGTTGTTTAAACTTATCAAGTGGAGTAGGAACACAGATACTTATCACATCACAATCGGCAAGTTCGTCAAAGTTTGTCGTAGCCCTTAACCTTCCAGAATTCACAAGTTCTTTAAGTTCATTATCATCCACATCTCCGATGTAATTCTCCCCACGATTGATCATATCTACTCTCTTTTGCTGAATATCAAAACCAACAACCCTAAAACCAGCCCTTGCTTTTTCAACTGCCAATGGAAGACCAACATATCCCATTCCAATAACACCAACAACAGCTGATTTACTCAATATTTTCTCGTATAAGCCCATATTTACTACCTCCCTGATTTTCCAAAATTTCTTTTGTGGATTCATTCACTGAATGAATTTTACCATACATATTATCGGAAGTCAAAGGGAAAATTTTAGAAGACTGTAACATACAGTATAACTTCAAAGTTAAAAATCAGTGTGCTATAATATAATTCAGATCACCCTGTACCAAAGTAAATAAGAAATGATACTTGAAAAAATGAGCTACACCAAGTAAGATTCAATTAGTATT
>CAZOAS010000079.1:0-7669 GCA_964577745.1 uncultured Fervidobacterium sp. | reverse complement strand
ATAGAAGAAACGATGTACGAACAAGAAGAAAAAGAAGGAAAAACAATTCACATTTGGTGGATAAAGACAAAATACGAAAAACCATCGAAGGCGTAAAAAGTTGCGAGTGGCGAGTTACGAGTTGCGAGCAAAAAATTATCCTTTGTTATTCTTTTACTCGACACTCGCAACCAGTAACTGAATTTCACTCGCAACTCGGAACTATTAGCTAATTTCGGATTCCGGACTCCAGATTCCTGATTTCGATTTTATGGAAGGTTGGTGAATGGTTTGAAATTGTATATTGTTGTACTTGGTTGTCCGAAGAACGATGCAGACTTTGCACTTTTTAAATATCACTTAAAACAGCTTGGTCATGAAGTTGTTGATGATTTAGAAGAAGCAGATGGTGTTGTTATAGATACATGTGGTTTCATAGTTGATGCTAAGCAAGAGTCTATCGATACTATACTTGAATTTGTCAATCACAAAAAGCGTAAACCAGATTTCAAAGTATTTGTGACTGGTTGTTTGGTACAAAGGTATCCAAAGGAATTACCGTTGGAGATTCCGGAGGTCGATGGTTGGTTTGGTGTTATTCCTCCAAAAGCTATGGCTGAAACACTTGGTAAAACAAGTAAATACATCACGGACCCAGTAGCCGTTTACGATTTCGAGGGCAGAGAAGATACAGATATGCCGTATGCGTACGTTAAGATCGCAGATGGTTGTGACAGAGCCTGTACGTTTTGCACAATACCAAAATTCAAAGGAGGTTTTGTAAGCAGGAAGATTGAAGATATTGAGAATGAGGTACGTTATTTAGTTTCTAATGGAAAGAAAGAGATAGTACTTGTAGCACAAGATACAACAGGTTACGGTATAGATATTTACGGAAAACAGATGTTACCGGAGTTACTGAAAAGGTTGAGTGAGATAGAGGGCGATTTTTGGATAAGAGTAATGTACATGCATCCAGACCATGTAACGGATGAGATTATCAATGGCTTTGCACCGGAAAAGATTGTGAAGTACTTTGATATACCCGTTCAACATGGAAGTGACAAGATACTCAGACTTATGGGGCGAAGTAGAGGAACAAAAGAACTTGAGCAGTTATTTGATAAAATAAGAAGTACATATCCAGAAGCTATTTTGAGAACATCTATCATTATTGGTTTTCCAGGTGAAAAGAGAGAAGATTTTGAACAATTACTTGATTTTATAAGATCCGTGGAATTTGACAGACTCGGTGCATTTGTGTATTCTGATGAAGAAGATGCAGCGTCTTACAATTTGCCAGAGAAAGTATCTTTGAAAACAGCGCAAAAAAGGCTCGATACTCTCATGGAAGCTCAAGCTGAGATCTCTTACATGAGAAATCAAAGATTGGTTGGTAAGGTTATCGATGTACTTATCGAAGAAGAAGTAAACGGTGTATTGATTGGTAGAAGTTATATGGATGCACCGGAGATTGATGGAAATGTCTTTGTAAAAGGATCCGGTGTGAATAGGTTTGTAAAAGTAAAAGTCACAGAGGCTGATACATACGATTTGGAAGGTGAATTAGTTGAGTAAAAAAGTTCAAGAAGCTCAAAAGAACGTGATTTTCAACATTCCAAATACTATTAGTTGGTTGCGGATATTAGCAACGATAGTTATAGTTTTTCTTATGTACTTCAAGATGTACATTCCTGCTTTTGTACTGTTTTTGTTATCTGCGATAAGTGATTATTTCGATGGATACATAGCAAGAAAGACAAAGCAAGTCACGAACCTTGGTAAAGTACTTGACCAAATGAGTGATAAGATTCTTATAACTTCCGTACTGATAGTCTTTGTTGAATTTGGCTATGTACCAGGTTGGCTTGTGGTTACGATAGTTTTCAGAGATACACTTGTAAGTATTGTGAGAATGGTTGCATCTGGTCACGGTAGTGTTATAGCGGCAAATATCTTTGGAAAATTGAAAACTGTACTTCAGATGGTGCTTTCCATAGGCTTATATCTTGAACTTATCGGTCTTTCTCAGATAAATTTATTTAACACTGTTCTTGTGTACGCAGTAGCGATTACAACAGTGCTATCAGGAGTTATATACATGTATCAAAACAGATATTATCTGAACAATTGAAAAAAAGATTATCGAATTATCGGAGGGATAGCTGTGCGAACGTTTATCGCTGTTGATGTTAATCAAGAAATTAGGGATATTGCACAAGAAGTTATAGATAAGCTCCAATCAGTCGGGTTCAAAGCCACTTGGACAAAGCCAGAAAATTTGCATCTTACTTTGTTTTTCATGGGGGAGATGGAGGAAAAAGCGGTTGATTCTATGGCGCATTCGTTGCATAAGAGGATGCAAGGTTTTCCTTCTTTTAGTACATCTTTAAATGGTTTTGGATATTTCAAATTCAAAAATTCTCCAAGAGTGTTGTTTTTAAAACTTGAATCAACTAAGTCTTTGCAAAAGATGTTCCTTGAGATGAAATCGGAGCTCAATAAACACAAATTTAAATACGACGAACAAGGTAATTTCGTTCCTCATGTAACACTTGGTAGAGTCAAAGAGTATCCAGATAATTGGGAAAAGTACGCTATGGAAATCGAAATTCCAAAAGTAACGCTTGTTGTTGATGGATTCACTATCTATAGCTCAACTTTGACACCGCAGGGACCCATCTACAAATGGGTTTACAAATCAAAATTTGAGGGAGGTTTGGTTAAGAATGTCAGATGAAATGAAAAGAGATGTACTAAAAAAAGCGATAAGCAAAATTGAAAAAGCATACGGTAAAGGTTCTATAATGGTCCTTGGGGAAGATAATTTGATTCAGACAATTGATGTTATTCCAAGTGGTTCACTTGCTATCGATATTGCTTCCGGTGTAGGAGGATATCCAAGAGGTAGAGTAATTGAAATATACGGACCAGAGTCAAGCGGTAAGACAACTATAGCTTTACATGCGATAGCTTCCGTACAAAAACTCGGCGGTATAGCTGCTTTTGTCGATGCAGAGCATGCACTCGATTTAAACTATGCCAGAAGCCTTGGAATAAACCTTTCCGAACTTCTTGTTTCTCAACCTGATTACGGTGAACAAGCACTCGATATAGTCGATGAGCTTGTAAGAAGCAACGCTGTAGATCTCATCGTTATCGACTCCGTTGCTGCACTCGTTCCGAGGGCAGAAATTGAAGGTGCGATGGGTGATGCACAGATAGGTTTACAAGCAAGGCTCATGTCACAAGCTTTGAGAAAATTAGCTGGAAACGTTAACAAATCGAAAGCAGTTGTTATATTCATAAACCAAACACGTATGAAAATAGGTGTTATGTACGGTAACCCGGAAACAACGACCGGTGGTGTTGCACTTAAATTCTATGCAACAATGAGAATGGAAGTAAGATCATCTGGAAAAATCGTGGAAGGTAACGAACACATCGGTAACGAAGTCACGATCAAGTTTGTTAAAAACAAAGTCGCACCTCCGTTCAGAACAGCAACTGTGGATATAATCTATGGAAAAGGTATTGTGAGGGAAAATGAACTCTTCAACATCGCAGTAAACGAAGGATTAATCGACAGAAGAGGTAGCTGGTTTACTTACGAAGACTTAGAAGGAAAAGAACACTCTCTTGGTCAAGGTAAATCTAATGCGGTGAGTTACTTAGTTGAGCATCCAGAAGTTGCCGATGAGATTGAACGACGAATCAGGGAAAAGCATATACAAAAACCTATAGAACAAAAAGAACAAGAACCACAAGAAAAGAAAGATGAGCAGGATGTACCAAAACAAGCAAAGAAATAGAAAAGAAGGAGATAGCAACAATAATAAAAGAAAAGATCCTGTTCAAATTGCTTTGAGATTTATAAAGTTCAGGGCAAGGTCTGAGTGGGAAGTTGAAAATAAGCTCAGACAATACGGTTTTTCACAGGAAGTTATTACAAATACGATCTCAAAATTGAAGGAGAAAGGCTTTATAGATGATGAAAAATTTGCATATCTATACGCATACGATAGTCTTGTGATAAGGTACAAAGGACCTTATCGCATAAGGTATGAATTAAAACAACTTCATGTTGACGAATATATCATTGAAGATGCCATAAAGAAAGTCTTAAGTGAAGTAAACGTTGACGAGATAATTGAGAAACTTACGGAAGGTCTTGATGAACACAAGAAAAGAGAAAAACTTTACAGACATGGATTTGGAGGTGAATGGTAATGGAAATACTGATATATATAATCATAGCTGTTGTTGGAGTTGCGATAGGTGCATTTTTAGGTCTTACGGTTGGTAAAAAGAAAGCAGAAGAGAGCTTAGAGAAAAAACTAAAGGCAGCTAAGGAAGATGCTGAAAGTATCATAAAAAACGCGGAAAAAGAAGCAAACGAGATAAAGAAAAAGGCGATAATCGAAGCTCGTGAAGAAGCACATCAAATAAGAGAAGAAATCGACAAAGAGCGAAAGAAAAGAGAAGAAGAGATAAAGCAACTTGAAGAGAGAATACTCAAAAGAGAAGAAATGCTCAGCAAACGTGAAGAACTCATCGATAAAAGGGAAAGTTACGTTGAAAATTTGAAGATGGAGCTTGAATCAAAAGCCAAAGAAATAGAAGAAAAAATGAAAGAAGTTGAAAGGAAATTCATCGAACTTGCAGGTATAACACATGAGCAAGCAAAAGAGATTGTATTGCAAGAAGCAAGGGAAAAGTACGAACACGAAATTGCTAAGATATTTGTGCAGGTAAAAACACGCTATGAAGACGAAGCTGATAAGTACGCCAAGAAGATAATCGCAGATGCAATACAACGATACGCGCCAGAATACACCGGTGAAGTCACAATCAGTACAGTTGCGTTACCAAACGATGATATGAAGGGAAGACTTATAGGTAGAGAAGGAAGAAACATAAGAACATTTGAAAAAATCACAGGTGTCGATTTGATAATCGATGATACACCTGAAATGGTTACACTCAGTTCATTTAATCCATTGAGAAGAGAAATAGCCAGGCGTACGATAGAAAGACTCGTACAAGATGGTAGAATACACCCGGCAAGGATAGAAGAAATGTACGAAAAAGCAAAAGCGGAAGTTGAAAGGGAGATAAAAGAAGCTGGTCAAGAAGCTGTTATCACTGTCGGTGTTGGAGGTTTGCATCCAGAGATTATCAAACTCCTTGGAAGATTGAAATTCAGAACAAGTTACGGTCAAAACGTACTCGCGCATTCAATTGAAGTTGCACAAGTTGCTGGACTTTTGGCAGCTGAGCTTGGTTTGAACGTCGATAAAGCGAAACGTGGTGGATTATTACATGACATAGGTAAGGCTATTGACCACGAAGTAGAAGGTTCACACACGGATATAGGTGCTGAAATACTAAAAAGATACGGTGAATCTGATGAGATAATCAACATGGTCATGGCACACCACGGTCAGGAAGAACCAATAACACCAGAAGCAGCGATTGTAACAGCGGCAGACGCTATCTCGGCGGCAAGACCAGGTGCAAGACGTGAAGACGTTGAAAATTACATAAAACGCCTTATGAAACTTGAAGAAATCGCTAAGAGCTATAAATACGTTGAAAATGCGTATGCTATACAAGCTGGTAGAGAAATAAGAGTTATAGTACAACCAGACAAAACAGACGATGCAACGATAGAAAGACTCGCACACGATATAGCTGTTAGAATAGAAAACGAATTACAATACCCCGGTGTACTTAAAGTAGTAGTCATTAGAGAAAAAAGATCCGTATCGTATGCAAAATAATTGTCGATAAAACCATTTGGAGGTAATCATGAGTGTTCTTGTAAGTAGCTTAGCCTTTGCCATAGCAACATTTCTTTCAAGAGTGCTTGGGCTTGTCAGGGATATGCTCATGGCATCAAAGTTCGGAACATCCTGGCAAGCCGATGCATATTTTGTTGCTATACTCTTCCCGTTTTTTCTAAGAAGAGTTTTCGGTGAAGGTGCGATGACATCGGCTTTTGTTCCGTTGTATTCGGAATCTAAAGATAAGGACGAATTCCTTTCATCAGTACTTACAAGCTTCACACTTGTTTTGTTAATCATTGTTTCCATCGTTATGATATTCCCAGATATCGTGGTTTACCTATTCAGTTCGGGTGCAGCACCGAAAACAAGGGAATTGATAAAATCACTTACACGAATCACAGCACCATCGATACTATTCATATTCTGGTGGGCTATCACATATTCAATCGAAAACACACGAGGCAAGTTCTTTTACCCAGCATTAACACCAATAATTCCAAACATCGTACTGATAATATTTTTGATGATACCCGGTATCGGTATATACGGTCCAACGTGGGGCTTTTTGATAGGTGAGCTTGCAGCGTTTTTTGCACTCGCTTACCCTTTGAAAAGGCATAAGTTAAGAATAACGTTCAAATACACCAAAGAATTCTTAAAACTTTTTTGGCCCAGTTTCTTAGCGATGTCTATTTCACAGATAAACAGCATCGTTGATACTAACGTGGTATCCTATTACAGCCAAGGACAAGGTGGAGGAGTTTCTTATCTACAATACGCTTCAAGATTTTACATGTTACCATATGGACTATTTGGTGTTGCAGTTGCAACAGTGATACTCTCAACGATAAGTAACGACAGAGAAAACTACGCAATACACCTGAGAAAAGGTATAACGTCAACAATGTTTTTCACAGTACCAGCAACGGTTGGGTTGATAGTCTTAGCCAAACCTATACTTAGATTGTTTTACGAATACGGGCAATTCACACCGAAAGATACACAGATGACAGCTTATGTCTTGATTGCATACGTTATAGGTCTGCCATTTTACGGCATCTATTCGACCATGGCGAGGGCAAGACATGCAGTTAAAGACATGAATACTCCTCTCAAAGCAACAACCATAGTTGCGTTAGTAAACGTTGCGCTTGACTTACTTGTTGGACTTAAATTTGGTCCTATCGGAGTCTCACTTGCAACAAGCGTTGCTGGAATGGTAGGATTCTTATATCTGTATTCAAAAGAAAAGAACAAAAAATTATTTGAGAAAGAAGATTTGTACATAATAGTTTCTGCTGTTGTTATGGGGATTGCAACTTATTATTTCTCAAATATATCTGAAAGAAGACTCTGGGCTGTTGTATCTACCGTGTTCGGTGGATTAATCTATCTACTCTTATCGGCGGTGTTTTTCAAAGAAAGATTGAAAGAATTTCTTAAAAGAAGGTGAACTATAACTTTTTAAACATAAATGTGCGTAAAAAGGAGAGCGATTGGATGATAGGTGAAGAGATAGAAGTGCTTTATGAGGTTGATAGTACAAATGAATTTCTGAAGAAGAATTACAAATCATTCCACGATGGGGCGGTTGTTGTTGCGATCAAACAAACGGCAGGAAAAGGGCGGATGGGGAGAAGTTGGTATTCTCCTGAAGGAGGACTTTGGTACTCAGTTCTCTTTAAACCAAAGATACATTTAAACCTACATGTGTACACAAAGGTCTTTTCTATAGCTATCATTGAAGTTTTAAGAAAACTCAGAGTGAAAGCCTATATCAAATGGCCTAATGATATCTACTACAATGGTAAAAAGTTATGCGGTATACTTTCAGAATCGATTTTATCAAACGATAGAGTTATAGCAATAGTTGTAGGCATTGGAATTAACGTCAACAACGA
>CAZOAS010000078.1:0-7927 GCA_964577745.1 uncultured Fervidobacterium sp. | reverse complement strand
GAATAGGAGTAGGGGCATTGACCAGCCCAGTGCGGTTAAGGTTAGTAAGCTAACATACCGCACAAAGAATCCTCGCATTTCAATGCGGGGAGTAGGTCAACACGATCTTAATACCACAAGTCAACCAATACTGTGTGAGCAAAAAACCTCGGAAACAGGATCACGAAATAAACTATTTCAAAACTAACCTAAGAATGCCAACTATTGAACCAATACCATAGGATATATGCAGTACCAGAAAAGCAATCGTAAGATAGGGCAAAAGAGCGAATTTTCTACTTTTTAATGAAATACTTAAAGAATAATAAATGTTAAGAATAACGTATAAGAAAATAGGTATAGATGCTAAACTTGTTAGATGGTTAAGCTGAAAGAATGAAATTATAGCAAAAAAGAACAGATAAAGAACAAACAATAAAGGTATTAGGTGCCTTAATCTAAAAGCTCTCTTAACGAACTTCGCACTGTACGTTACCCAAAAACCGTTTGAAAAGTTATTCTCCCATAGTTTCTTGTAACTATCCCTTGCATAATAATACGAACGAGCAGTTGGTATCAACATTGTGCGATAACCAGCCCTTTTCAATCGTAAATTGAATTCTATATCTTGGTTTCTTATCAACTCTTCTTTAAAAAGACCAATCTTTTCAAAAATCTCCTTTTTGTAAACCCCGTAAGCAACGGTGTCAACGTACATCTTTTCTTGAGTACCTGTTCTGTATTTTGCACCACCAACACCGAAGGGATGCTTAAGCACTTCACTTATAGCTATTGCCTTTGGAGAATCACTTCTTGGAATTACCTCCATAATTCCGCCAGCAACATCACACTCACCATTTTCTATCGCATTTACACACTCATCTATGTAGTTTTCCGAATACCTTGCATGTCCACTTGCTATCATTATATAATCGCCTGTTGAATTCGAAATACCCAAATTCAAACCAGCGGGTGTGAAAACAGATGGATTTTGCAATATCTTGATCTTTTCACCGTATTTATCTATATATCCTTTAATAACTTCAACAGTTCTATCGTTACTCATACCATCAACAACGATAATTTCAATATTTTTGTATGTGTTATTCAACAAACTATCTATACAGACAGAGATTGTTCGCTCTTCGTTTCTCACTGGAATAATAATCGATACTTTTTTCGACAAAGTTAATCACCTCTTTAGTATCAAAACATACCAAGTAACCACATCGGTATCACATTCCTAACTGGTATTTCGACATCGTCACGTATCACAAAGTCGCTTTTTTTAGGCTTTTTATTTCTTCCACCAACTTCCACTTTGATATCACCAAATACAAAATCACATTCCTCCTCACTATCCGATGCAAAGACTTGTCCGTAGTTGCTTAAACATAAAAACACAAAAGCCTCTCTAAAATTACCAATATCACCATCGAATGAAGTGTAAAATGTGGGATCAGCAATAAGAATCTTCTCACCTTTTGAAAATGCACTTCTATCATTTCTTTTTCTTACTATATGTATCAGTTCACTCTGAGTCATTACTTCCAACAGTTGATACAATTTAGGTCTACTGATTCCCCATTCTTTACACATTCTCTCAACGTTAATAGTTGGAATCTTGGAATACAATAAATAATCGAAAATCGACTTAACAACTCTCAGATGATTCTCACTGAGATTCTCAAGAAAATACGGAATATCAAAATACACAGTCTTTTCAAAGGTATTATAAAGTCGTTCAGCATAATTTCCTTCTTTGTAGAATGGTCTTGTACCATACTCGGAATACTGATTGAAAAGTTTAAGTACATTGAAATTTTTAATCACGTAGCTAACGTACTCCCTGTCGAATTCAAAAGGTTTTTCGAGCTTTGGAATTTCTATTCCCGTCTCATGATAGATAAACTCCCTGAAAGACATCAACGGCATTTTTACTTTGACAAATCGTCTTGAAAGATCAGCAATTCCTTTCCGCAAAACTATCGAACTGCTATCGCTTATTATAAATCTCTTATCCGGATAACTATCGTAAAGATTTTTAATTTTTACACTCCAATCTTTCAAGAAATGTACCTCATCAACGATTATACCATCGTACCCATTTCTGAAAACTTCCTCAGCAAACATTTCGAAATCCACGACAGACAGCGCACTTTCATCGGCTGAAACGTAAAACAAATTTTCCTTTTCGGAAATTGAGAGTAAATACGTTGTTTTTCCAACGCCTCGTTGACCATAGAGGAGCGTGCCCCTATTGTTTATGCTTTTGTACAGTTCTTTAAAAATGAGTCTCTTCACCTCAGGAAGAAAGTTCAACAATCGTTGCGTCTTAATTTCGAGTCTTTGGATTAATTCACTAAAATCCATAATGGTTCCCCCTTTATATTCTGTACAAAAACAATTTTACCACAAAATTGTTTTATTTTAATACGTATTATTAATAAAAAGCAAAAAACTGTTTTGTAAAAAAACAAATTGTTGTACTTTTTGTTTTCTGAGAAAACAAATGCAAAATACCTTCAGATTAATTCGGCTTACCTAATTTTCTTTCGTGAAAAAATTCCAAAAATACTCTTGACTAAAGGCAATTTTAGGTTTATCATATTTGTGAAAATAATAACGTTATACTTTTCACGAAAAGATTAAACTAAAATATAGGGTCGAAGTTAGTATTTAAAACTGACTTTTGACCGTGATGGTTGGAGGTGTGGTTGACGTGACAAGGACATTTGATAAGGTAGAGCAGATTCTGGAAAAGTACGGTCACAGAAAAGAGATGCTTATTAAAATCCTTCTTGAAGTTCAAAAAGAGTACAGACACATTCCAAGAGAGGTTGTTAACTACATCGGTGTTGCACTTGGTATACCACCTGCAAAGATTTACGGTGTTGCAACGTTCTATGCGCAATTTTCACTTAAACCGAAGGGTGAGTACACGATCTTAGTGTGTGATGGTACGGCATGTCACATGGAAGGTTCTATGAATCTGATTAAGGCTATAGAAGAAGAAGTTGGTATAAAACCAGGTGAGGTTACTCAAGATTTGAAATTCAGCCTTGATAAAGTTGGATGTCTTGGTGCATGTGCGCTCGCACCAGCTATGGTAATCAATGGAGAGGTTTACGGACATCTCAACGCTGAAAAAGTCAAGGAAATCTTGAGAAATCTCAAAGAAAGGAAGGCTGAGTAATATGGCGATTGCAGTTGAAAAGAGATTCAATAGTGCAAGTGAATTGCTTAAATATATAGAAGAACTTAAGGCGAAAAGGGAAAAGAAACTCCAAAAACCATCTGTTTATGTATGCGTCGGTACAGGTTGTACTGCAAGTGGTTCAAGAAAGGTTTACGCAAAGTTCGTCGAAGTTATCAAAGCAAGAGGGCTCGATATTCAGATAGAAAAAATCGACGATGATGACGAACCAGTGAAAAGAACAGGTTGTTGCGGTCTTTGTTCACTTGGTCCACTTGTAAAGATTATGCCCTCTGGTATCACATACAGTCATGTTACAGTCAATGATGTTGAAGAAATAGTTGAAAAGACATTACTTAAAGGAGAAGCTATCGAAAGATTACTTCTTACAGACCCGATTTCTGATAAGAAAGTTGAAAGATTGGAAGATGCAACATTCTTCAAAAATCAGACCTTTTACATAATGGAAGCTATCGGTACAAGTGAATGTGAAAGTATTGAAGATTACATGGCACGTGGTGGTTATTCTTCACTTGCCAAAGCACTTTCAATGGATAGAAAAGAGATAATCGAACAAGTCAAAGCGTCAGGTTTGCGTGGTCGTGGTGGTGGAGGATTCCCAACAGGTCTCAAATGGGAAGCGGCTTACAATAGCAAAGGTGACATAAAGTACGTTGTGTGTAACGCAGACGAAGGTGACCCAGGAGCGTTCATGAACAGAACACTTCTTGAAAGAGATCCACACTCTGTGCTCGAAGGTATGATTATCGCCGCATACGCAATAGGTGCTCAAAAAGGTTACGCTTACATAAGAGCCGAATATCCAATCGCTGTTGAGATGTTCAATAAGGCAATTGAAGATGCGAAAGAATATGGTTTGCTTGGAGAAAATATACTCGGTACAGATTTCTCATTTGAATTGTACGTAAAAGAAGGTGCAGGTGCGTTTGTTTGTGGTGAAGAAACGGCACTTCTTGCATCTATCGAAGGTAAAAGAGGTGTTCCAAGACCAAGACCACCATTCCCAGCTCAAGCTGGTTTGTGGGGCAAACCAACGCTTATCAACAACGTTGAATCTTATGCGAACGTTCCAAAGATACTCAGAGATGGTGTAGAAAATTACAGAAAACGTGGTGTAGAAAAATCACCAGGAACTAAGATGTTCTCTGTCACAGGTCCTCTTAAACTCACTGGAATTATCGAAATACAATTTGGTACAACGCTTAGATACATCCTTGACAACATCTGTGGTGGTACATCGAATGGACAGAAGATAAAGGCGATACAAATCGGTGGTCCATCTGGTGCATGTTTACCTGAAGAACTCTTCGATTTACCACTCGATTACGATACACTCAGGTCAGTTGGGGCGATGGTCGGTTCTGGTGGTATCGTCGCAATAACGGAAGACAGATGTATGGTCGAAGTTGCAAGATTCTTCCTCGATTTCACAAAACGTGAATCGTGTGGTAAGTGTGTACCATGTAGAGAAGGTACGACACAAGCTTACAACATACTTGAGAAATTCACACAAGGCAAGGCAACGTACGAAGACCTTGAAACACTTGAATACGTATCTGAGATAGTCAGAACAGCATCACTGTGTGGACTTGGTAAGACCGCTCCAAATCCGATAATCAGTACACTCAAGTACTTCAGACAAGAATACATTGATCATATAGAAGGTAAATGTCCAAGTGGTATGTGTACAGCGTTCCAGAAATACGTTATCATCCCAGAAAAATGTAAGAGCTGTAGCTTGTGTGCAAGAAGCTGTCCAAACGGTGCGATAAGCGGTGAAAGAGGTAAGCCGTACGTAATCGACCAGGAAAAGTGTATAAAGTGTGGATTGTGTGTTACAAAGTGTAAGTTCGGCGCAATTGAATTGGTTAGCTAATAAGACTCGTTTTTCGGGAGGGTGATGGATAATGAAAATAACAGTTAACGGTAGACAAGTTGAGATAAGAGACGATGCAAGGAACGTACTTGAAGCTTTAAGAGAAATAGGAATTGAGATACCAAATCTGTGTTACCTTTCAGAGACATCAGTCTACGGTGCATGTAGAATGTGTCTTGTCGAAGTAGATGGAAAAGATATCGTTACATCTTGTACGCTTGCCCCAAGAGAAGGAATGGAAATAAAGACACATACACCAAAGATATACGAAATGAGAAAAGGTATACTCCAACTCATACTCGCATCCCACGATGGAGATTGTACAACATGTGAAATGAACGGAAAGTGTAAACTTCAAAAATACGCACAAGACTTCGGATTGAATACAAATAGATTTGAAAAAATCTCCAAAAAGACAATTATCGATAACACCTCGATAATCGTCAGAGATAACGCAAAATGTATACTCTGTGGCGATTGTGTCAGAGCATGTGACGAATTACAAACAGTTGCAGCTATCGATTTTGCTTACAGAGGTTTCGAAGCACAAGTTGTTCCTTCATTTGAAGAAAAGCTTGAGAATACCGAATGTGTCTTCTGTGGTCAATGTGTTGCGTATTGTCCAACGGGTGCTCTTTCAATTAGAAACGACGTTGATAAAGTTTACAAAGCAATCGAAGATGGAAAGTACGTTATAGGTATGATAGCTCCAGCGGTTAGAGCTTCGTTACAAGAAGAATTCGGACTCGAAGATGACATAGCCATGGCAGGAAGAATGGTTTCTGTTATGAAGATGATAGGCTTCAAAAAGGTCTTTGACGTTGCATTCGCAGCAGACCTTGTTGCATACGAAGAAGCACACGAATTCATGGAAAGACTTGAAAAAGGCGAAAAACTCCCACAATTCACATCGTGTTGCCCTGGTTGGGTAAAATTCGCAGAACAATACTATCCAGAATACTTACCGCACCTCTCAAGTGTGAAATCGCCACAGATGGCTCTTGGTGCGATAATTAAGAGATACTATGCAAAAGAAATAGGAGTAGATCCAAAAGACATCGTACTCGTATCGATAATGCCATGTACAGCTAAGAAATTCGAAGCGGAAAGAGAAGAATTCGTAGGAGATGTCGATATAGTCCTTACAACAAGAGAACTTGTTAAACTCTTCAAATCCACAGGAATGGATATAAAGATGGTAGAACCTACTCCATTCGACAGACCATTTGGACTCTCCTCACAATCCGGTTTGAGCTTTGGAAAGTCTGGTGGAGTGCTCGGTAGCGTTGTTAAAGTAATCGAAGATAAAGTTAATGTTAAAAACGTTGAAGTCAAAGAACTTGGTCAAGGACTCACATTAACAGAAGTTGAACTTGAAAATGGAAAAATTGTAAGAGGCTTAGCAGTATTTGGACTTGGTAACGTGAGAAAAGTTATGTCAGATATCAAAGAAGGAAAATTACAGGTTGACGTTGTAGAAGTCATGGCGTGTAACTTCGGTTGTATAGGTGGCGGTGGACAACCGTATCCAAACGATGTAAGAACAAGATCAAGAAGAGCGAAGATACTCAGAGATACACAAAGCGTTGATGTACTCATTTCACCAACTGAAAACTTCCACATGAGAGAACTTTACACAAAATACTTCGGTGCACCACTGAGCCACGAAGCGCACGAAGTAATGCACACAGAATACAAACACAGAAGAAGAATCGAAGAAGAGGAAATCGATATACTCCCATTACCAGAAGATGTTGAAGATAAAGTCAAAGTCAGCGTATGTCTTGGTACATCCTGCTATTCAAAAGGTTCATACGAAATACTTGAAAAACTTATAGCTCTATCAAACAAAGAAGAATGGGCAAAGAATTTGGAAATAAAAGGTACGTTCTGTGTAGAAAATTGTGGAAAAGCACCAAATGTCGTTGTCAATGATATAATAGTTGACGAAGCAACAGTCGAAAAAATAAAAGAGGTGGCTTTGGATGAAATTGGAAGAAAGAAAGGGGATCCTGAGGTTTCCAAAAGCAACATTTGAAAGGCTCAAACTTTACCATGCATTGCTTACACAAATCAGTCTTGAAGAAAAACGTGAGTACATACTATCCGAAGAAATAGCCGAAGCACTGAGAATCACACCAGAGCAAGTGAGAAAAGACTTTTCGTTCCTTGAAACGAACGGAAAACCAAAAGTTGGGTACTATATTCCAGAGTTACTATCAGAACTCGACGAACTTTTTGGAACGAAGGAAAGAGAGAATATAATAATCATCGGCGCAGGTCATCTTGGACAAGCTTTAGCAAACTACAAAGGATTCAAGGACATTGGTGCGCAAGTTGTTGCGATATTCGACAACGATCCGGAAAAGATAGGGCAGATGGTAGGAGAATTGATGATATTACCGCTTAAAGATTTGCCGAGAGTCATACGTCGGTTCAAAGTCAAAATAGCTGCCGTATGTGTTCCAGAAAAAGCTGCCCAGGAAGTTGCAGACTTACTTGTCGGTTACGGAATAAAGGCGATATGGAACTTCTCAACAAAGATATTGGACTTACCAAACGATATAATCGTGCAAAATGAAGATATAACAAGAGGATTACTTGGAATAAAACACATGCTTGCGGAGAAAGCGACCAGTGAACGGTGAACAGTTAACAGTTAACGGTGAACAGTGCACAGTGCACGGTTAACAGTGCGCAGTTAACGGTTAATATTTAATACCGAACACTGATCACCGATCAACGACAACTGATAACTAATCACTTATTACCGTTCACCGATCACAGATAACCGATTACTGTTCACCAATAACTGATCACTGACAATATAGTGAGGACTCGACCTCACAACGGCC
>CAZOAS010000077.1:6621-8153 GCA_964577745.1 uncultured Fervidobacterium sp. | reverse complement strand
GTAAACACGCTAAAACCATACATAGATAATAATTACAGGACCTTACCTGACAGGGACAATACGGGTATACTTGGTTCCTCACTTGGCGGTTTAATATCATTGTACATAGGCATGAAATATAACGATGTTTTTTCAAAGATAGGTGTTATGAGCCCAGCCTTCTGGTTTGCAGATAAGAAGATATTCGATTTTGTTAGTTCGTTTGAAGTTCCAAATTATACTATGATATACATGGATGTTGGTACTCAGGAAGGTTCAAATCCAGAGGTATACATTAACGATGCGAGAAATATGTACAAGTTACTCCAAAAAAAGCCTAATATAGATATTTTATATATGGAAGACAGAGGTGCTATCCACTCTGAAAGTGCATGGGCAAAGAGGTTTCCTGAGGTATTGCTGTTCTTTTTTGAAAAATAACTAAGTACAAGAATTCTTCCAAGGGAGGGAGCAGTTACGGTTAAGAACTTGTTGAAGGTAGTAATTTTAGCGACTATGATTTTTGAAGCGGTTACTTTTGCATGGAGCGGTCATGAGGCTTATACATATTTGGTTGTCAGTTCTCTCAATATTGAAAAGGATAAACTAATTTCGATAACTCCTTATACTTACAAGGAAACAAGGCTTTATAACGCGAAATATTATTACACAGATGATTTTTCTGGTCAAAGGAGATTTTTCGATGACTTTGGCGATGGTGTATTTCCACCCGATCCGTCACCAGTAGATGACAAAATACCGGTATGGCAAATACTCACAATTTATGCGCAATTCCCAGATTTCGGTATGGACGAGGGTTTGAATTTGTCCCCGTTACAGAGTATGATTGGTAACAGTCAAGGTGTAAGACATATGCGGTACAAGCTTGGTGTTATCGAAGCATTCGAAGGTGATAAGTCATTTCTTTATTTCGTCGATATGTCAAAACAGGCATTTAGTAAAGGTGATGAATATTGGGGTTATAGGTTTCTTTCGTATGCTCTTCATTATATGGAAGACCTTTTCCAACCTTACCACGAAAGTCCCGGTACATTTTGGGAAGTTATGAGGGGGTTGTTTGACAAAAGAACTATGAAGATGCTTAATAATGCACATTACACTTATGATAATTATCTACTTTACCTGATTTATTACTCAAAATACAAAGATGAAATTAGAGAACTTATAGAAAAAACACCAGGAAGGCACGTTTCAAGTAATTATGAAAAGCTCATAAACGAAGTGATGATGTACGGTTATTCAAAGTTCCCACAAGTACATTCCGAGTTGAAAAAAGCGTTTAGCGAGATAATATACGAAAGAATGCCAGATATGGCTGATTTCAAAGAGCTTGAAGAAAGTGGCAAATTAGATGGATTGTACAAAGTCACAAAGGATATTATTGTTGTTATGACGAGCACTATAAAAGGATTTCTGTTAGAATATACTAAAAACCATCAAAGATAAGTATTAAAAAACTTTAATGTGAAAAACTATAAAAGGCGTTTATTTTCAATTAATCGTGGAGTTTTTCAAACTCCACGATTTTATTT
>CAZOAS010000077.1:4456-6521 GCA_964577745.1 uncultured Fervidobacterium sp. | reverse complement strand
GCATATTCCAGAATCATAGACTTCAAGAAATTCAGAGAAATTGCTGACGAGGTTGGTGCATACCTTGTCGTTGACATGGCACATTTTGCAGGTCTTGTTGCCGCAGGTATTTATCCAAATCCTCTTGAATACGCTCACGTTGTTACAAGTACAACACACAAAACGTTAAGAGGTCCACGCGGTGGTTTGATACTCACAAACGATGAAGAAATTTACAAAGCAATCAACAAGGCAATCTTCCCAGGTATACAAGGTGGACCACTGATGCATGTAATCGCTGCAAAAGCAGTTTGTTTTAAAGAGGCGCTAACAGAAGAATTCAAAGAATATCAAAAACAAATAGTCAAAAATGCAAAAGCTCTTGCGAAAGCTCTTGAAGATAGAGGCTTAAGAATCGTCTCAGGTGGTACAGATACACACCTTATGCTTGTCGACCTTACATCACTTAATGTCACAGGTAAAGCTGCGGAAACGGCGCTTGGATATTGTCATATAACTGTGAATAAAAACACGATACCAAACGAAACACGCTCACCATTTGTAGCAAGTGGAATCAGACTTGGTACGCCAGCACTTACAACAAGGGGCATGAAGGAAGAAGAGATGGAAGAAATCGCCGAACTCATCGTGACAGTATTGAAAAACGTAAAAGACGAAGAAGGAAATATCGACGAAGAAGTTGCCAAAAAAGTCTCTGATAAAGTATTAGAATTATGCAGAAAATTCCCATTGTACAGTGGAAAAATAAATTTCTGAAAAGATAAAATCGTGGGAGGGAAAAATTATGGTTGTAAGACCATTTAAGGCTCTTAGACCGAGAAAAGACAT
The DNA here is from genome assembly GCA_964577745.1 of uncultured Fervidobacterium sp. GTDB lineage: Bacteria > Thermotogota > Thermotogae > Thermotogales > Fervidobacteriaceae > Fervidobacterium. Next base: position 5,693 of record CAZOAS010000077.1, on the reverse strand, counting down.
GATAAGTAAAATAGCTGCGAAACCTTACGATGTTGTGACGGAAGAACAAGCAAGGGAAGTGGCAAAGAACAATCCTTACACATTTTACAAAGTCTCAAGACCGGAAATAAATTTCGAATATTCAGTAGATACCCATGATCCAAAAGTTCTTGAAACCGGTCGTAAACACCTTGAATGGCTAATGAATCAAGGCTTTATGTTTGTTGAAGATAAACCGGTATTTTACATTTACCGACAGCATTGGAGAGACCACGTACAAACTGGTATATTTGCGACGTTTTCTGTGGATGAATACATAGAAAACAAAATTAAGAAGCATGAACTCACAAGGAAAGATAAAGAAGATGAAAGAGCTTTACATGTAAAAGTTGTAAAGGCACATGCAGGACCTGTGTTTTTGATGTACAAATCCAAACCTGACGTAGATGAACTTATAATGAGAAATGCAAAAGGAGAACCTGAATACGACTTTACAGATGAGACCGGTGTAAGACACATTGTATGGGTGTTGAGAGATGAAGAAGAAATCAAGAGAATATCTGAAGCTTTCGAATCAGTTGATGCATTTTACATCGCAGACGGACATCACAGGGCAGCAGCAGCGGTTAGAGCGGCAATTGATTTTAGAAATGAAAATCCAAATTACACAGGTAAGGAAGAATTCAATTACTTCTTAGCAGCATTATTCCCACACAATCAGTTAAGGATTCTCGATTACAACAGAGTCGTAAAAGATTTAAACGGTAATTCAGAAGACGAATTTCTCAAAAAAGTTTCAGAGAAATTTGATCTAACATCCATAGATGGTGTCTATAAACCGGAAAGTAAACACACAATTGGTATGTACATAGGCGGAAAGTGGTACAAACTTGTTCCAAAGGCAGGAACTTACGATGAGAACGATGTAATCGCTTCACTTGATGTTTCAATACTTCAAAGCAACTTACTTGCACCGATACTCGGGATAGAAAATCCAAGAACGGACAAAAGAATCGATTTTGTTGGAGGTATACTTGGTATAGAAGAGTTAATAAAACTTGTCGATAGCGGCGCATTCAAAGTTGCATTTGCAATGTACCCAACATCGATTGATGACTTACTCAAAGTTTCCGATGAAGGAAAGATAATGCCACCAAAATCAACATGGTTCGAACCAAAACTCAAAAGTGGAATAGTGGTACATCTGATTTAAACCGTACATCGGAGTCCGGACTCCGGAGTTCGTAATTTTCGGACT
>CAZOAS010000077.1:0-4356 GCA_964577745.1 uncultured Fervidobacterium sp. | reverse complement strand
CGGACTCCGGATTCCGTTTATATTCCTCTTCTCATCTGTTTGAGGGTTTTAACTATCGCCTTTGCACGTTTCCTTCCTATACCTTCCACTTTTTGCAAGTTGTTTGCATCTGTTTTCATCAGATTAGATATAGTTTGGAACGACTTAACAAGATTCTGTGATATATTCATTGGAATATGCACTTCACGCTTAAGTATCCTGTAACCTCTCGGACTAACAAATGTTTCTGAAACTTGTTGTTGGTTATTTAAATCGTATCCAAGAATTTTGGCAAATGTTAGTATCCTGTGGTCTGCTTTGGTTAGCACGTCAATTAAATTCTTAGCGTTATCTTCTGTTAGCTCATTTTTCGAGTAATCCATAATAATAAGTGTTATTAAATCATTTAAATCTTTTAAAACTTCTCTAAGTCTCAACGAAGATAATCTACCTTCGTTTCCCAGTTCAATGATATGAACAAGTACGTTGTTAGATATGACTTTAATTTCAACGCCACGTATGAGTATTTCGCAAACAAAATCAAGAGGTACATTTCCTTCCAACTCCATCTTATCTAATGTATCTAAACTCTTATCAAAAGCTTCCCTGAATCTCTCGAGAGCATTAATCGTCTGTCCAACTTTCGTTAGGACAAAGTTTATATCTTCAAATATATATTTTTTATCTTTGTAATACAAAGTCACCACATTTCTACGCTTTGACACTGCTATTACCATTTTTCCAAGTTGCTTTGCTACACGTTCAGCGGTTCTATGCCTTGTACCTGTTTCGTTTGTTTGAATTGAAGAGTCTGGAACAAGATGGACATTTGCTGCTATTATCCTACTTACAGACTCATCGATAATTATCGCACCGTCCATCTTAGATAATTCGTACAATTTTTCAGGAGTGAATGGACAATCTATTTTAAATCCAGACTGGAAAATACCTGGTCTTGATTTAATATCATCTTCGTTTATGAAGACTATTAAAGCACCTATCTGTGCATGCATTATATCATCAAGAGCTTTTCTTAGACGTGTGCCAGGGGAAAGCATCTTGATCTTTTCCATAAGTTCTTGATCGAACATTTCAGCCACGGTTTATCACACTCCTGTGTTAATATGTTAACCTTTCGATACAATTTGTAGCTTTTACAATTTATATTATACACTATTCTTGGAAGTTATGTTATAATGAGTAAGTGTATATTAAAGTTAGCAGAAAAATTGCTTAGGAGGAATCAGCTATGTACGTTGTTGGTATAGACCTTGGTGGTACGTTCTTTAAAGTTGGGCTCGTGGAAGTTGAAAGTGGAAAGATTCTAAAAAAAATGGAACAAGAGACCAAGGTTCATGAGGGTAGAGAAAAAGTTATTGAGCGAATGGCACAAGCGGTTAATGAGATAACACAAGGTGTTGAATACTTAGGAGTAGGTATCGGATCACCTGGGTCAATTGACCACGATAAGGGTATCGTAAGATTTTCGCCGAATTTCCCTGATTGGATTGATTTTGAACTTGGTGGAATGTTATCAAATAAACTTGGTAAACCTGTTTACGTTGAAAATGATGCAAATGCGTTTGTTCTTGGTGAAAAGTGGTTCGGTGCAGGTAAAGGTTACAATCACATAGTTGCTCTAACACTTGGTACTGGTGTTGGTGGTGGAGTAATATCACATGGAATGCTTATAACTGGGCACAATGGTATAGGTACTGAGCTGGGACATGTTATTATAGAACCAAACGGTCCACAGTGTGGTTGTGGAAACTACGGATGTTTGGAAGCACTTGCAAGTGCCACGGCAATCAGAAGAATGGCGCTCGAAGGTCAAAAAAAATTCCCAGAATCAGTTATCTTTAAATCAGAAAAAGTAGATGCCAAAGCGGTTTTCGATGCTGCAAGAGAAGGTGATTTACTTGGAAGATTAATCGTGGATAGAGTTGTAAACGCACTTGCAATAGGTATCTCTAACTTTATCCACATATTCAATCCAGAAGTTATCGTAATTGGAGGAGGTGTCTCAAGAGCAGGCGATATACTCTTCAAACCACTGAGAGAAAAGGTAGAACATTTAGTAATGCCTTCGTTTAAAGGTACTTACAAAATACTTCAAAGCCCTCTTGTGGAAGAAGCAGGTATCCTTGGTGCTGCTTCTGTAATATTGCAAAATTTAAATTAATGTAAAAACATCAATATAATACACAGTAACACACAAAAACTGGAGGTGTTTTAAGGATGAGAAAGTATTTGTTTCCTATTTTAGTTTTGGTTTTAACTATCTTAGCGGTTGTTGTTAGTACCGCAGCTGATTCAAAGTCTGGTCCGAAACTTGCATATATCGACCCAAACAAGGTACTTCAAAATTACGACAAATGGATTACATTCCAAAAACAGATGCAAGATGAAATATCAAAGTATCAAGCCGAACTTGATAAAATCAAAGATACAAATCAAAAACAACAAAAGTATCTTGAATACCAACAAACGATAAACACAAAGATAGCTCAAACACAACAACAAATTGAAGCTGAAATACTTGGAAAAGTAAAGGAATACGCGGAAGTCATGGGATACGATTTCATATTCAACAGTACAACTATGGCGTATGGGAGTCAAGCTTACAATATCACAGACGCTTTCATTAAATACTTGAAAACAGCTAAAAAGTAAAAAACGATAGTGATAGGTAAAAGTTATGGGAGACAGAATTCTGTGTGAAGGGATATTCAAAAGATTCGGAAGAAAAGTAGTGCTGAACAATGTATCAATAGAGGTAGACACAGGAGAGGTAGTGGGCTTGCTTGGTCCGAATGGATCAGGCAAGACTACTTTATTCAATATAATTCTCGGTGTAGTTGTACCAAACAAGGGAAACGTTTATTTCAATGAAAAAAAGATCACAAATATGCCTATACACAAAAGGGCAAGGTTAGGTATAACATACCTTCAACAAGAAACATCAGTTTTTAGGGACCTCAAAGTTGAGGATAATTTAAAAGCAGTTTTAGAATTTCAAAAATTGAAAAGGAGAGAAAAAGAACAAATTATCATTGAATCGTTGGCTGAGTTTGGTATAGATGAACTTAGAAAGCAATACGCTTTCTCACTTTCCGGCGGTGAAAAACGTAGATTGGAACTTGCGAGGATGATGGTCCTGAAACCAAAGTTTGTACTTCTCGATGAACCTTTCATCGGTATAGATCCGAAAACCGTAAAGGAGATCCAAAAAATTGTTTTGAATTTGAAAGAACGTGGTATTGGAGTTATAATAACAGACCACTCTGTGGAAGCTCTAAAACCCATTGTTGATAGATTGTATGTTATACATAAGGGTGAAGTACTTTCTTCTGGAGTTCCTTCAGAAGTCTTTGAAAATGAACTCGTCAAGAAAGTCTATCTTGGTGAATAATTGATTAATAAATGGAGGAGTTATGCAAATCATCATCCAATTTAAGAAAAAAGGACTAATGAGATTCTTATCAGCCATAGAATTGTCCAACACAGTGATAAGGACCCTTAACAGATGTGGCTTGGAGATGGAATTTTCTGAAGGATTTCACCCATCGCCGAAGGTTTCATTTCTTGACTCGACACCAACTGGAATGATTGACCTTGCAATGTACGTAGCCGTTAAACTCAAAAGAGGTATAGAAGATCCATCAGAACTGTTGTTTAAACTCAAAACTCTCTCTCCAAAAGGGATAGAACCAATTAAAATATTCGAAAGCGATGTCAATTTGAACAAGACGGTTAATCAGTACGAATATATTTTACTTTCAAACAAAGAACCTGTGCTTTCTACCCCCGTTTCAAAACATTCTGGTAAAAGCTTTGTGCCTGTGGAAATTATGAAAAATTTGGAAGTGGTTTTGAAAAGAAACATCTTTATGGTAAAATATACAGTTGACAGGGAAAAGTTATTCAATCCGTTCTTATTGGATAGGGTGTTTTTGGCAATTCGCAAAAGAGCACTTGTGAACGGTGAAGATGTCTCTAAAATACTGGAGGGGACAAGAATATGAAGGTGTTAGTCGTTGATGATTCCGATGTGTTAAGAAAAATAACTGTTTATAATTTGAGAAAGCTGGGGATGGACGTTGAAGAAGCAGTCGATGGAATCGACGGACTTGAAAAGATGCGTGCTTGGCATCCAGATGTTGTTATTTTAGACATAATGATGCCAAGAATGGATGGTTTTACTGTACTTAAAGAAATGAAAAAAGATGAGTCGATCAAAGACATCCCCGTAATTGTCTTAACCGCAAAAGGTGGACAAAATGACGAACAAATAGCCTTATCGCTTGGTGCAAAGCGAGTTATGACTAAACCATTTAGCCCTACTCAATTAATTGAGGAGGTTAAGTTGATTGTTGG
>CAZOAS010000076.1:0-8213 GCA_964577745.1 uncultured Fervidobacterium sp. | reverse complement strand
ACCGCACAAAGAATCCTCGCATTTCAATGCGGGGAGGAGGTCAACTCAATACTTAGACAGGAAAACTCTAAGAAGCCTTATCAAGTTTTGTACATCGTCTATATTTACCATCTCAACTTGTGAATGTAAATACCTTATAGGTACACTCAAAGCAACCATGGGGATACCATATTCAACAAAAACACTCGCATCGTTTCCACCACCGGTTGCTCCAATTTGCACCGGGATATCATTTTCTCTTGCCAATTTGAGGATATACTTCACAACACCGATGTCTGAAATAGAACTATTATCAAAAGCCCTTATCACAGGTCCCTTTCCAAGTTCTATATGCTTGTTTTGTTTACTGCAACATGCGAACGAATCTATGGCTATCGCTAAATCGTATCTTCTATTATCAAACGTGCAAAATCTATTTAACAAAGCCCTGGCACCACGTAATCCAACCTCTTCTTGCACTGTCCACGCAAATGTGCAGTTAGAAGTAAAAGAATCACCTTTTAGTACCTCAGTAAGAACGTAACAACCAAAACGATCATCAAGACTTCGCATCGCAAGATAATCTTTGTTCAAAATCGAAAACTCTTTTCTAAAAACAGCATAATTCATCACGGAAATGCCCATTTCCATTAACTCAACCTTTGAACTTGCACCAACATCTATACACTTATCGAACGTTACTCCATCAGCTTTGAGGTGTGGAGGAACCGTACCGATAACCCCATCGATAACTTTATTGTCAGTTACCACTTGTACAAAAGATCCCTGAATAGCATCCTCGATGATACCACCGACATTTCTTATCTCAAGTTTTCCATCTTCACGAAGATTTGTGATGTAAAAACCAATCTCGTCCATATGAGCTAAGAGTACGATATTCTTACTATTCTCATTGAAATGCTTGTGTACTAACAAATTTCCGATATTATCCACAGCGTATTCCTCTTTCCCAATCATCGAGACTATCTTCTCACGTACTTGCTCTTCTCTTCCGGAAACACCATGCACAGAGCAAAGTTCGATGAGTCTTTGAATAACCTCTTGGTTGTTATTAGACATCTTTACTCCCCCTCCTTTTTAGAAATTTGGATATCTCAATTTTACATCTGATTATACCACAAATAGTTCGTATCCCGAAACATATTTTTCTACTAAAAAATTTTTGTCTTATTGACAAAAATATTTGCCATATGATACAATATTTGTGTATTAAGTGTGAGGAGGTGTCGAAATGGATATTTACAAACACGAAAAAAGAAACCTTGCGTTGGTGTTAAGTGGACGCTTAGAATCAATAGTAGGTGCAGCGGCGTTGATGGTGGCTATGCCATTGTACATTTTGGACTTAACAAAATCGGGAACGATAATGGGGGTAGTCACGGTACTGGAATTACTTCCAAGGTTGTTTGTTTTGCCATTTGGTGGAGTAATTGGGGATAGAGTAAATAGAAAATGGTGGATGGTTGGTCTTGATGAACTTCGTGGAGTTATATTGCTTTTGATGTGGCTAATATCACTTAGAGGAGGACTAAATTTACCGGTTTTGTTTATTTTCATATCGGTCTTATCAATCTTAGATGGCTTATTTAGTGGACCTACTGCAGCTATGTTTGGTGACGTTGTAAGAAAAGAACATATGAAACTTGCAACTTCTTTGAATTCTGCAACACACGGATTTGGGAATATAATAGGTCCTGTTCTCGGTGGTGTACTTTACGGAATGTATGGTTTTAAAAACGTACTTCTTTTCACAGCACTTTTGTATATCTTCTCAGGAATAACTGAACTGTTCATAATATATCAATTCACACCTAAGAAAGAAGTGTTTCATTTCTTCTCAGAAATTGGTGAGGGAATTAAATTTGTATTTTACAACAAAGGATTAAGATTTCTCTTTCTCTTTGCTATCGTTATCAATTTTCTGGCAAGTCCGCTTTTCATGGTTGTTTTTCCGTATCTTTCAAGGGTCATTTTCAAATTTTCTTCAACTCAATATGGATCTTTACAAATGTTTGCTACAGTCGGAGCACTCATTGGTAATTTTTCGATTATATTATTCCTAAGAAAACTGAGTTCAAAAGCACTTATAGTAACTGGCTTAACGTTGCAAACAGCTTTTATTATCATGTTCTCGATAATTATAATGCCGTGGTTTGGTTTGAAAGCAAATATTATATATTGGATTTTTGCTGGAGCGTTCTTTATTATCAACTACTTTAACGTACTTGTGAATGTTCCGATAAATGCTAATTTGCAGATATTGATACCTTCAGAGTTACGCTCTCGTGTATTCTCTGTACTTGAATTTCTTGCAACGTGTATGATGCCACTTTCATCTTTGATTTATGGTTACTTACTTGATAAGATATCGCCGCTTTGGTTTTTCTTATCTATCAATATTATTACTGCTTTTGTGGTACTTGCATTCATTCTGAATGCTCCTCATGAAGCTTATGACCCAAATTTAGCAACGAAAGTATAACTGGTATCTTTACTTTATGATATAATATATGATATAATAATTACGGATTCCAGGTCTCACGATTCGAAATCTGTACTTTCTTTAATACCTTTCAGTTAAGAGAAGGTGATAATGTTGGTTCAAAGCGATTTTCTAAAAGGTACAGTTCTTAGCACTTTTGCAGGTTTATCAACTATTCTTGGTGCAATTCCACTTTTAACAATTCACAAGCATCTAGGTGAGAAGGTTATAGATGCACTACTTGGGATGGCAGCTGGTATCATGCTTGCAGCCAGTGCTTTCAGTCTGACGATGCCTGCACTTGAGATTGGTGGTATCTGGCGGTTTTTGGTGGGGTTTCTTTTGGGAGCAGTTTTTGTTGACTTAATGGATAAATTTTTACCACACGAACACTTTTTGAAAGGTCACGAGGGATTCGATACGAAAAGACTTGCAAAGATATGGTTATTTGTTATTGCTATTACAATTCATAATTTTCCCGAAGGTATGGCTGTTGGAATAAGTGGATACACTCCTGAAGCACTGAGTGTTGCCATTGCAATCGGTGCTCAAAATATACCAGAAGGTGCCGCAACGATGATTGCGCTGATTAATGCGGGATATTCGATAACATTTTCTTTGTTTATAACATTTTTAACCGGCGTTGTTGAGATAATTGGTGGAGTGTTTGGTGCAGGTTTGATATTGATTAGTAAAAGTTTATTACCTTACATGCTTGCTTTTGCAGCTGGGGCAATGGTGTTTGTTGTAAGTGATGAAGTAATTCCAGAAACACATTTAAGAGGAAACGAAAGATTAGCAACATATTTTGTTGTCTTTGGTTTTCTAATTATGTCTGCTCTTGATGTTCTACTTGGATAAATTCTTTTAGCTCGCTCCGGTTTGGTAAGAACATATAAGCTGCTCTATCTTTTCCGGATTTTTTTGCTATGTACAGCAATTCATCAGCAGCTTTAAGTACTTCTGTTGGCGACTGGTATTCTTCTGAACTAACAACCCCTGATGAGATTGTACATCTTCCATGTGGAAATTCTGTTGTTCTAACTTTTTGAAGTATACTTTCAATTATCTCAACAGTTTCTTCTTTAGTGGTTTTCGTTAATATTATTGTGAATTCTTCACCGCCGTATCTGCCCGCTATTCCTCTTTCAGAAACTGCCTCTTTCAAAATTCGCGCAACGATTTTCAGCGTTTCATCACCAACTAAATGACCGTATGTATCGTTTATTTTCTTAAAGTTATCTATATCAAACATAGCAACAAAATAGGTTCTTCCACTTTTTTTAAATAATGTGTGTGTTTCTTCAAGGAATCTTAGTAATTCTTTCTTGTTGAACAATCCGGTCAAGCCATCGATAGTTGATGCAACCTTGAATTCTCGGAACGTATTCAGTGTATTAAAGAGCAAGCTAATACTATCTTTTGCATCGGTTAATACCTTTACTAGATTTCTCACCTCGGAAACATTGGAAAAAGCTATTACGCCGATTTCATTTTCCTGATATTCTACGGTGTAGTAAATTGTATCCTCTGAAACAGTTATATTCGGACCGTAATTACCTGTGTAAGACCAATTCGATTGTTCCAATGGCTTTTCCAGTTTCTTTATTAAGATATCTTTCAAAATACTTTTTTGTAATTCGAAACCAAAGTTGTAAATTCGCCCTTCAACAGGTGAAAGTACAAGTAAAGCACAAGATTCAAAATACGAAAAATTTGCAAGGAAACTTCTCAATTCTTTTATTACGTAATATTCATCGCGTGCAAATTGGATTAAAGATAATATTTCCCTATTGAGTATCTCCATTCGCATCTTTTGTTCAAGTACGTCATAGATGTTGTTGAACGAAAAGGTTCTCAAATTTTTATCTGCATAGAAATCTTGCTGTACAAAGTTTAAAATCGTCCTTTCCAGTTCGTCTATTGGAAGAAGCTTTGATACAAATTTGTTCGCACCGCTGTGCTCTGCCCAAAATGCGTTGATTACATCATCCGAACCTGTAAGAACAACTATACCGGCGTTTCTAAATGCTGGTATAGAACGAACGTATAGGCATAACTGTAAACCAGATATGCCCGGCATATTGCAATCACTTATTATCACATCAGGATATTCTTTTAATGCCATATCAATAGCTTGCATAGCATTTTCAGATATGATTACTTCGTAACCATTTTTAGATAGTAAATTCTCAAGCACCAATCTCCAGAATTTACTATCATCAACAATCAAAATTTTCTTCAATGAACCACCTCCTGTACAATTATACCACACTCTTTTCGCGTTCTATATTAAGTTCTGCAAATCTTTTTACATCAAGATACGATATATCTGTATGCAAAGTCTTACCAAATAGTATCAATTCTGCGAGTGCCTCACCAACGGCTGGAGCCACCATAAATCCATGACCAGAATAACCAACAGCATAGTAATACCCCTTTACTTTTTCACTCTGACCTATTATTGGTTGAGCATCTGGAGACATATTGTACATACCACTCCAGTGTCTCATTAATCTAACATTCTTCAAGAACGGAAAGATTTCAACCATTTTCGATATTAGCTCTTCTTCGAATCTGAAGGTTACATTGTAATTAATTCCTGGCTTTTCGTCTTTGTCGCCCTGTCCTAATATAAATTGTCCATGTTGAGTTTGTCGCATGTAAAAGTTACCTGAAAAGCTTATTGCCATCATAGGAAAGAAGTTTTCAAGTGGTTCTGTAACTATTATCTGGTGCCTGTAACTTTCCGTTGGTAAATCAACGCCTACCAACTGTGATACATCTCTCGACCATGGACCAGAAGCATTCACGACTAAGTTACATTTAAAATAGCCTTTTGATGTTTCTATGCCGATAATTTTATTATTTTGAACATCGATGCCTCTCACTTCCGTGTGAGTATATATTTGCCCACCCATTCTTCTAACTGCTTGTGCGTAACCTATAACGGCTTTGTGTGGATTTGCATGTCCGTCGGTTTGACAGAACGTTGCTAACACAAGATTTTCCGTGTTTATATACGGATATCGCTCTCTGACTTGTTTCGGGGAGAGTATCTCAACGTTAAGTCCTTCTTCACGTTGCATTTTGACATTTTTTTCGAATTGTTCGGCTTCTTCTTCAGTATATGATAACACAAGATAACCGCCTTGATAATACTCTATATCCATCCCAACATCCTCTTTGAAACGTTCAAACAATTTGACACTCCTCATTGCAAGCCTGACATTTGGTCTTGTTGACCACTGTTGTCTTATCCCACCTGCGCATCTTCCAGTTGAACCGGATGAGAGGTACGATTTCTCAAATACAGCAACCGAAGTTTCACCCATTTTGCACAAAGAATATGCAAGTGCCGTACCAGTTATACCTCCACCAATTATACAAACGTTGTATTTTCTATCTTCATTATTCATTCTCTTTCACTCCCTTTGAAGACTTTTCATGAATATTGTGATAATTCACAATCGCTTCGAATGGTAACGGAATTGTAGGTGGACGAAATGCACCTAATTCTATTTCCGAAATAGGCATTCCTGTTTTTTCCGATATTATTTGCAGTGTTAAATTTCTGCATGTCTTACCGCCACAAGGTCCCATACCTATCCTTAGAACACGTCTTATTTCCTCGTAATCTATTATACCAAGATCAATTAACCTTTCGATATCTTCTCTTTTTATTTCTTCGCACCTACAAACGAATTCTTCTGAACTTTCGGGGAATGAAAAACTTCTAACAGAATGTTCAAGTCCTGACGGAACTTTTAGGTATACAATGTGTGTTTTATCTCTCTTATTCAATATGACATTTTCGATTTCACCTTTTCCAACGATTTTTCCTTCCTTATCAAGCAAATTCACTTTTTGCCCTTTTTCCGGAAGTGGTAAGAGTTCATACGGGATTCCAACCAAGGAATAATCATCTTTCTCCTGAATGAGGAAGATAGCAAGCCCTGGACATTTCATAACACATATGCCACAACCAGTGCACTTGTCGTAATCTATATACGGAATTCCATTTATATTTCCTCCCACACTTATCGCACCACTTGGGCAGGAAGTTTCGCACGGATTACACGGAATCGCCTGAGGACATTCGATAATTGCTCGCAATTTTCCTCTTGGACCTTCAACAACTTGTAACTCTTCTCTGTAACCACCAGAAGGGAAGTATACTCCGAATCTCTCTAAACCTTTTCTAACTTTCTGTGAAAATGGTCCTCTTCTGAATTCCGAAAGTTCGTCTCTCATCTTAGTTATTTTTTCTGAAACATCTTTTCCAGAGAGTTTCATAGCAATGTTGTAACCTGCTATGTAACCTTCTATCATAGCTGTTGTAGCTTCTTCTATACTCGCTAAATCTCCAGCAATGTATACATTTTGAACGTTAGTCTTCATGTTTTCATCTCTGAACGGTACATAACCACCAAGCTCAGGAACATAAACTATCTTTACACCTGCCTGGGCCGCAAGCTCAATGTTTGGTTGCAATCCCACAGCAAGACATATAGCGTCGACAACGTATTCTTTTTCCGTACCCGGGATAGGCTTAAACTTTTCATCCACCTGAGCAATTACAGCACCTTCAACTCTCTCTTTGCCGATAGCTTCAACTATCGTATGATTTAAAAGGATTGGTACACCAAGTCTTTTGACTTTATTAGCGTGTACCATGTATCCACCGACTTTAGATGAAGCTTCGACAATTGCTTTGACTTTTGCTCCAGCTTGCACAAGTTGGTAAGCAACGATAAGCCCTATATTTCCAGCACCAACTATGAGAAAAGATTGACCGGGTAGCACTTTGTATTGATTCATCAACGTTTGAACAGCTCCGGCACCGTACACTCCAGGTAACGTGTTATTTTTAAAGGTTATAAATCTTTCCGTTGCACCTGTTGCAAGTAATATGTAATCTGCTTTGTAATGTTCGACGATGTTTTTTGTTCTGTCATACAATACAATTCCGTCTTCATATATTCCAGTAACCGTTGTTTGCAATCTTATATTTACACCAAGTTCTTTTACCTTTTTCACTAATTTCCTACCTATTTCAAATCCTCTAACAGATGCGAAAAATCCCTCATGACCGAAGAATTTGTGAGTCTGTTTTGGCAACTGTCCACCGGGTTCTATGCCTTCATCAACAATGAGTACATCTTTACCATTACCGAGCGTTTCAGCTATTGCAATCGCACCAGTTAATCCTGCAGGACCGGCACCTACTATCAAGGCCTTTATATAATTTGTATTGTGCAATTTTTCTACCATACAGGTTTCCCCTTTCCAACTTGTCTGCGCACTTTCATTCCCTCACGAACGGGAGTAATGCAAGCTCTTACGTTAGGTATACCATCAACTTCGACAAGACAAGCAGAGCATTTCCCAATAGCACAGAAGAAACCACGTGGGTGGTTATGATCTGTAAAACCAAATATATCAAAGCCATTCGCTATAAGTGCACTTGCAATAGTATCTTCAGCTAAAGCACAGATAGGTTGGTCTTCAAAGAAGAAAGTTACATAGGTCTTTTCTTCAGATGTGCTAATGTCTATAATAGGATGTTTTGAAATTCTACCAGCGTTGCCCATCTATCCCCCTCCCAAAAATTCAGAATCTTCAATTAATATTATAGTTATCACGTAATTTAAAACAAAGCACCGAATTTATTCGTTTTACGAAATGAATAGTTATTTGAGTTAAAAACCAAGGTTTTTCTTTATCTCTG
>CAZOAS010000075.1:0-8224 GCA_964577745.1 uncultured Fervidobacterium sp. | reverse complement strand
GGAGGTGTGAAAATGAGCAAGAAGTGGGTTTATTTCTTTGCTAATGGAAAAGCAGAAGGTACCGCCCAGATGAAGGATATTCTTGGTGGTAAAGGTGCAAACCTTGCAGAAATGACAAACGCAGGAGTGCCAGTCCCGCCTGGTTTTACTATTTCTACTGAAGTTTGTAAATATTACTATGACAACGATAGGAAGTATCCAGAAGAACTCAAAGAACAAGTTGATAAAGCGATGAAAGAACTTGAACAGGTTACAGGTAAAGGCTTTGGCGATCCAAAGAAACCATTACTTGTCTCTGTTAGATCCGGTGCTGCAATTTCCATGCCTGGTATGATGGATACAATTCTTAACCTTGGTCTTAACGATGAGACAGTTAAAGGTCTTGTCGAAATGACCGACAACGAAAGATTTGCTTACGACTCTTACAGAAGATTCCTCCAAATGTTTGGTGACACCGCTCTTGGTATTCCTCATGCAGATTTCGAAAATGCACTTTCTGAACTGAAGGCTCAAAAAGGTGTTAAACTTGACACAGAACTTGATGCAAACGATCTCAAAAAGCTCGTAGAAATATACAAAGAAATATACAAAAAACATGGCAAAGAATTCCCACAAGATGTTTACAAACAACTTTGGGCTGCTATCGAAGCAGTTATTTGGTCATGGATGAGCGATAGGGCAATTAAGTACAGAGAAATTCACGGTATAAAGGAAGGACAACTCCTTGGTACAGCTGTTAATATCGTTGCCATGGTCTTCGGTAACATGGGTGATGACAGTGGTACAGGTGTCTGCTTCACGAGAGATCCAAATACAGGTGAAAAGGTACACTACGGTGAATTCTTACCAAACGCACAAGGTGAAGACGTTGTTGCTGGTATAAGAACACCATATCCACTTGAAAAGATGAAGGAAATGATCCCAGAGGCATACAATGAACTTATTGCAATAATGGATAGACTCGAAGCATACTTCAAAGATATGCAAGATATTGAATTTACAGTTGAAAAAGGTAAGCTTTACATACTCCAGACAAGAAACGCAAAGAGAACAAGCCAAGCTGCAATTAGAATTGCTGTTGACATGGTCCACGAAGGTTTAATTGACAAGAAGACAGCAGTTCTCAGAGTACAACCAAGCGATGTTGAAAGAGTACTCCATCCAAAGTTCGATGAGAACGAAAGAAAGAGCGCAAAGGTAATCGCAAAAGGTCTTCCAGCATCACCAGGTGCTGCAACAGGTAAGATATACTTCGACGCTCATAAAGCTGAAAAGGTTGCAGAGTCTGGCGAAAAAGTATTACTTGTAAGACCAGAGACAAGCCCAGAAGACGTCGGTGGTATGAACGCAGCTGAAGGTATACTCACAGCACGTGGTGGTATGACATCACACGCAGCAGTTGTTGCAAGAGGTCTTGGTAAACCAGCTGTAGTTGGTGCAGAAAGTATATTTGTAAATGAAGAAGAAGGTTACTTGAAAGTTGGAGATGTCGTTGTAAAAGAAGGAGAATGGCTCTCCATAGATGGTACAACAGGTGAAGTATTCCTTGGTAAGATTACAACAGTTAAACCACGGGGTCTCGAAGGACCAGTTGCGGAACTACTTGCTTGGGCAGACGAATTCAGAAAACTCGGTGTAAGAGCAAACGCAGACGTTCCAAGAGATGCAAAGGTAGCAAGAGAATTTGGTGCAGAAGGTATCGGTCTGTGCCGAACAGAACACATGTTCTTTGAAAAAGACAGAATTCCAAAAGTTAGAAGAATGATAGTTGCAAGAACAGTTGAAGAAAGAGAAGCAGCACTTGCTGAATTGTTACCACTTCAAAAAGAAGATTTCAAAGGTTTGTTTAGAGAAATGAAGGGTTACCCAGTTACAATAAGACTTATCGACCCACCACTCCACGAATTCTTGCCACACGAAGAAGAACAGATGGCAGAAGTTGCACAACAAACAGGAACAACAGTTGAAGAACTCAAGAAGGTTGTCGAACAACTCCACGAACTTAACCCAATGCTTGGTCACAGGGGTGTAAGACTTGTCATTACATACCCAGAAATTGCGGTAATGCAAACAAAAGCAATAATCCTTGCAGCAATTGAACTCAAAAAAGAAGAAGGTATCGAAGTTGTACCTGAAATAATGATTCCTCTCGTAGGTCACGTCAACGAATTGAAATACATAAAAGAGGTTGTAATTAAGACAGCAGATGCACTCATCAAAGAACATGGTGTTGAACTTAAGTACCTTGTTGGTACAATGATTGAAGTTCCAAGAGCAGCTGTAACAGCAGACCAAATTGCTCAGGAAGCTGACTTCTTCAGCTTTGGTACAAACGACCTTACACAGATGACATTCGGGTTCAGCCGTGACGACGTTGGTAAGTTCTTACCAGAATACCTTGCAAAAGGTATACTCGAAGATGACCCATTCAAACACGTAGATACAGAAGGCGTTGGACAACTTGTTAAATCAGCAACAGAAAAAGGTAAATCTGTAAAAGCAAATCTCAAATGTGGAGTCTGTGGTGAGCACGGTGGAGATCCAAAATCCATCATGTTCTTTGCTCAAACAAAACTTGATTATGTAAGCGCCTCACCATACAGAATTCCAGTTGCAAGACTTGCAGCAGCACAAGCAAGTATCAAATACAGAAGCTAATATTTCATTCTCTTTTCGGGGCGCTTTTGCGCCCCTTATATTATTCTGTGAACGGTGAACAGTTAACAGTTAACGGTGAACGGTAAAATAGAAAGTATCCATATTGTTTACAACCGTTAACTGATCACTGAAACGAGGTGATTCCCTTGGTTACGCTTATCCTTAGTATAATAGCTTCTATATTGGCTTTTTATTTGACTGGTAATTATCTGTATTTCACTCTGATAGCAATCGGAGTTTATTACTTCTTTAGAAGAGATAGTAAAGCAGAAACATTTACCGCACTAAATCTTATTTTGATAAGCGCAATAGCTTTATTGGGAAAATTCAGACCTTACAGTTTAAGCGGTTTGAATTTTGTTGTTTATGGCACTTTTCTTTCGGTAATTTACGATATTTTCAAAAAGTGGTATTCGATAATTCCAATGTTCATATTAACTGGAATAGGAATAAGTTTGATTGGTTCAGTCAAATTCGGAAGAGCCGGTTTTCTTTTCGGACTTATTCTTATTCCAGTTGTTTTGAGAGAGTACAGCATCCAGAAAAAGTTAAATAAGGAAATCATTGGAGGCGAAGAAAAATGAAGGTTTTGATACTGGCAGCTGGGCTTGGAAAGAGAATGAAATCGAAATACCCAAAGGTTGTTCACAAAATTCTTGGTAAACCGATGATAAATTGGGTTGTTGACCTTGCTAAGAATTTTGGAGAAGTTGGAGTTGTTGTAGGGCATAAAGCCGAAGTTGTTAAGGGGTATCTATCAGATGATGTAAAAACTTATCTTCAAGAGCCACAACTCGGTACAGGGCATGCTGTAATGTGTGCGAAAGAGTTTATCTCTGAAAACGAAGATTTACTTGTGCTTTACGGTGATGTACCACTCTTGAGTAAAGAGACCATCGAAATGCTTAGAAACGAACATGAAGAAAAGAACAATCAGGTAACAGTCCTTACGTTTATAGCGGAAAATCCAGCTGGTTACGGAAGAATAGTAAGAACCGATGGAAAGATTAGAATCGTTGAAGATAAAGATGCCTCCGAAGAGGAAAAGAAAATAAATGAAGTTAACAGTGGTATATACATCTTTTCTGGTAAATTCTTGCTGGAGAACATTGAAAATCTTAAAAACAACAACGCACAAGGTGAGTATTATTTAACAGACCTTGTAGGTATGGCAGAGAGAGTTTCAACTGTGCTCTTAGAAGACATACTTGAAGTAAGCGGTGTTAACGACCGCGTTCAACTTGCTGAGCTTGAGTCTATAGCAAGGGAAAGGATTTTGAAAAAGCTGATGCTCTCAGGTGTTACTATCGTTGACCCTGTTTCAACGTTCATAGGACCGGATGTTGAAATTGGAATGGATACAATTGTGCATCCCTTTACTATAATCGAAGGAAAGACAAAAATCGGTGAAGATTGTGAAATAGGTCCATACACACATATCGCGGACTCGACAATAGGTAAAAATGTCAAAGTTATCAGATCCGAGGTGGAAAAGAGTATTATCGAAGATGATGTTTCAGTTGGACCGTTCTCAAGGCTGAGAGAAGGAACTGTTTTGAAGGAAAAGGTAAAAATCGGAAACTTTGTTGAAACTAAGAAATCGATAATAGGTAAGAATTCAAAGGCACAGCATCTTACTTATCTCGGTGATGCGACCGTTGGTGAAAATGTTAATGTTGGTGCCGGTACGATTACATGTAATTACGATGGCTATAAAAAATATAAAACGTTCATAGGTGATGGAGCCTTCATTGGGAGTAATTCTTCTCTTGTTGCACCCGTTAAAATTGGTAAGGGCGCAATTACTGGAGCTGGTTCTGTAATCACAGAAGACGTTCCAGATGATGCACTTGCACTTGGTAGGGCAAGACAAGTTATTAAAGAAGGATGGGCAATGAAAAAAAGGGAGGAAATGAAAAATGCAGATAACAAGGAATGAAATGAAGATTTTTACAGGTAACGCAAACAGAGTCTTGGCAGAAAAAGTTGCAAGTTACATAGGAATGCGACTTGGAGATATTACAGTTGGGAAGTTCGCCGATGGTGAAATCAACGTTCGTATAGAAGAAACCGTCAGAGGACACGATGTATTTGTTATACAACCCACATGCCCACCTGTCAACGAAAATTTAATGGAACTTCTTATCATGATAGATGCGTTCAAACGTGCTTCAGCTAACAGTGTAGCAGTTGTTATCCCGTACTATGGTTACGCAAGGCAAGACAGAAAAGCGAAAGGTAGAGACCCGATTACGGCAAAGCTCGTCGCCAATCTTCTTACAGTAGCTGGTGCCACAAGAGTTATGACTGTAGACTTACATGCAGAACAAGTACAAGGATTTTTTGATATACCAGTAGATAATCTGTGGAGTTTTCCTGTGTTTCTTGAGGAATTGAAAAAGGATGGTTTGCTCCAAGATGATGCAGTTATCGTATCTCCAGATGTGGGGGGAGTCAAAAGAGCAAGACAGATTGCTGAAAAAGTAGGTTTGCCACTTGCTATTCTCGATAAACGAAGACCAAAGGATAATGTGGCTGAAATATTAAATATAATCGGTGATGTGAAGGATAAGACAGCGATTATTGTTGATGACATAGTAGACACCGCAAGGTCTCTTGTGGAAGGAGCAAATGCCGTTAAAAATGCCGGAGCAAAGAGAGTAGTTGCTTGTATAACACATCCTGTACTATCTTCCGGTGCTCCGGAAAGAATTGAGAATTCAAGTATTGAAAAGATTTATATTAGTGATACAATATATCATCAGAGTCTACCACAAAAATTCAAAGTGGTTTCTGTGGCTCCGTTACTCGGTGAAGCAATAATAAGAGTCAGGAAAAACCTGTCGGTGAGTATATTGTTCAAATAAAAATTCGAGACCGGAAACCGGAATCAAAAAATTAAGAGACAAAGAAATGATCTTTTACGGACTCCGAATTCCGGAGTCTGCATTATGATGATAATAATAAACCTTAAAATAAAAAAAGAAGGAGGAACGAGTCATGGAACACGTAGTTAACGCACAGGTTAGGTCCATTGTAGGAAACAAACGTGCGGTCAGAAGACTTAGAGCACAAGGTGCTATTCCCGCAGTTGCCTACGGACCAGGTGTTGAGAAACCACTCAGCTTAGTATTGAACAAAACAGAGTTTATGAAGATCTTCAAACACATCACAGAGTCCACACCACTCAACCTTGTTGTATCAGACGAAAACGGAAAGAAACTCTTTGAACACTTGGCATTTATAAAGATGGTACAGTACGACAAGCTTACAGATGAACTCAGACACGTTGATTTCTACGTACCAGAAGCGCACCACAAGATGAAGATAAACGTTCCTGTTGAAGTTGTTGGAAAAGCAATAGGTGTTGAAAAAGGTGGTATATTGGAAGTTATCCACCACGAAGTACCAGTAAAAGCACTCCCAGATAGAGTACCAGAAGTCATAAAGATAGATGTAACAAAACTTGACCTCGGAAGCACATTGAGAGTAAAAGATGTTGCATTACCAGAAGGCGTTGAAATCGATATGGACGACGATGATGTTCTTATAACAATCGTTGTTCCAAGAGGTCTTGAAGTAGAAACAACTCCAACGGAAACAACAGCTGAACCAGAAGTTGTAAAGAAGGGTAAGAAAGAGGAAGAAGAAAAATAAGCTAATCGCAAGTGAGAAAATTAAAAAATCCCCCGTAAGGGGGATTTTTTTGAGAGGTGTTCAGAGTGATAATTATCGGATTAGGTAATCCCGGAGAAAAATATGAAAATACAAGACACAACGTTGGATTTATGGTAGTTGATAAACTTGGAAAAAATTGGAAAAAGGGACCAAATTATCTTTACAGTGATATCAACATCCTTGGCGAGAAAGTGAAACTTGTTAAACCAATGACTTATATGAATTTGAGTGGAGAGGTATTCAAATATCTGCCACATGATGATATAATTGTAGTGTACGATGACTTAGACCTACCACTTGGGAGAATAAGAATACGAAAAGAAGGTAGCGCAGGTGGACATAATGGTATAAAATCGATAATATCGTACATTGGCAAAGAATTTCCAAGAATTAGGGTAGGCATTGGTCCAAAACCAGAGAACGTTGATGCGGCGGAATACGTTTTATCAGATTTTCCAGCACAAGAATTTCAGATTCTTCAAAACGTGATAAACATCTGTGTTGAAGCAATTGAATGCATTGTAAGAGAAGGAATAGATAAAGCGATGAATAAGTATAACTCGGTACAGGTAACTCAGTAAGGTGAATCGATTACACAACAAGAAGGTGAGACTTTGGCAAATAATAAAAATCATGATTGTATTAGGTGTGGAGAACCAGCTAAAATTGTTCAAAATGTATACATAGATGGTGCAGTAAAGAAAGTGAGTTACTGTAAGAAATGTTTTGTCGAAATGTTGAATTTTGAAAGTGAAAGATATGTGAAAATCGGTGTTAAAACCATAGTTAATCACATGAACCTCGTTCAAGAAACCCCAGTGAAAGACGGGACCTTTGAGAAATCATTTGAAGATATATATTCTGTGTTGCCAAGTACGGTACAGTTGAGTATGTTCAAACATGACACCTCATCTTATAGAAATGTAAGCATGGACATAAAAAAACGCAGACTTGTGTTGTTGAGTCACAGATTGAAAAAAGCGCTGAGAAAGGAAAATTACAAAAAGGCACTAAAAATCAAACGAATGATGGACGAAATAAATGAAACATTAAAACAACAGCCCTGGTAAATATCCCCAGGGCTTTTTCATTTTTTATTATATTAGATAACTTAAAGCAGATATTATCATCATCGTTGCAAGGATAATACGTATGATTTTGATATTTACCTTCATATTCAGATATGACCCAAGATAACCACCGAAGAAAGAACCCAAGCCCATAACAATTCCGGGAACAAATTCAACCTTCTTTCCAGCGGAAAATATCGCAAGTGAAAATATGGTGAATAGCAAAGTCAAGAAGATTTTCATTGCGTTTGCATTTTTCACATTGTAACCTTCCACCATTGTCAATGCATATATCAAGAAAAAGCCAACTCCCGCTTGTATATAACCACCGTACAAACCTATAAGAAAGAAAATAACAAAACTCAGCAATTTGCTTCTTTTAACATCTTTTTTCCCTTCCTCCCAAACTTTTGGTGAGAATAGAACAAAGTAAGACATTACAAGAAAAATTATTCCCAAGCTTATCTTTATAATATTTTCCGGTAATTTGAGAACTACCGACGTACCGATGATACCACCAAGCACAGTTGGAATGGAAAGAAAGAGTGCACTCTTAGGTTGCAAAGCCTTGCTTTTTATAAAATTACCAGTTGCCGATATGTTTTGCAGTAAAATGCCTATTCTGTTTGTTGCATTGGCGATGCTTGGAGATAAACCGTACAAACTCAACAACGGCAAAGTCAAAAACGATCCACCACCTGCCAGAACATTTATTACACCAGAGAAAAAACCTCCTAAGAACAACAATATCATCATCAACACGGAAATATCACCTCGTTTATAGAAATTCTCGGCTCTAAAACCCCGCATTTTAATGC
>CAZOAS010000074.1:0-8325 GCA_964577745.1 uncultured Fervidobacterium sp. | reverse complement strand
ATAATGCCAGATGGTGATGATATAAGTTCTGTACTGAGTGCAACGTTTGGTTTGAGAAAACTTGGTAAAGAAGTACTTGCTGGTATCGATTGGAAGATTCCTTGGTATTTTTACGAATTTGCTGAAGTTTCTGAGATAATGAATTTTGATAAAATAAAAGAAATTGATTTCAATCCTGAAGTTGTTTTGATTGTTGACGCTTCCAGTCCTGATAGAGTTGGAAGATTTCAAGAATTTTTCGATGGTAGAAAAGTATTTGTAATCGACCACCATGGTACTAATACGTTATTTGGTACGTACAATTGGGTCGATACAAAATTTGGCTCAACGGCTCAGATGGTACTAAGAATAAACACAGAACTTGGGGTACCATACGATGAAAAATTGGCAACCCTTAATCTTATGGGAATAGCCACTGACACTGGATTTTTCAGATACACGAACGCAGATGAGATAGTCTTTTCAGATGCCACGAAACTTGTCTCACTTGGTGGGAAGATGTACCTTGTGTCAAGAATATTTGAGAACAAAAGGATCGAACAATTCAAATTGCTCTCAACGATGATTGAACACATGAAGATGGAACTCGATGGAAAGCTTGTATATTCTTACCTTTCAAAATCAGATTACGAAAAGAACAACTGCACAGAAGACGATAGCGGAGGATTTGTTGGAGAGTTAAGATCTATCCAAGGTATAGAACTTGCCATCTTTCTGTCAGAGTACGAAAATGGAGAAGTACATGTTAGTTTCAGATCAAGAGATTGGTTTGATTGTAGTAGACTCGCTGTATTACTTGGTGGAGGAGGACATCCAAGAGCTGCCGGTTGTACATTGAAAGGAAACCTTGAAGCGATTATCGAAGAAGTTATTAGAGAAGCAAAAACTATGTTCATCGCTCAGAATGAAACCTTAGGTAGGTAATCTAAATTAAGTTTGTAGTTTTCAAAAATCCTTAGGGGGGAAATTTATAATAAGCTTGGATTTTCAAAACGTGTTGTTTTTAAGAGAAGTGTACTCAGGAACTGAGTACATCGGAGATTTTTTAGATAGTATAAATGGCAAAACCGGTAAATATTTAATAAGATCAATTCCAAAAAACTTAATTGGTAGTTTTTTGGATTTTGTTGTGCATGTAAATAAATTTGCACATGTTGACAATGTATTTGTGCCAACAACTGTTGAAGAAAAAGACGATTCGTTTATCGTAAAATTCAAATATTCTAAGGAAAGACCTTTAACGACAATTTTAGATAGAGTGTCATATGAAGACGTTGATAGACTCGTTGAATTATTTGTGCAATATCTCCACGGTGTTGAAAGTGGTATTTATCCTCCCACTCCGTACATCTCCCTTGAAGATATCTTCAAATACGCCGGACAATTTTTCTTTTTACCACCATTATTTTACTTAAATGATTCACTCCGTGAAGTAATTGAAAAGTACGGTAACAGATTCCTGTTTGTTGCACCGGAATTTCTGAACTCTGGTATTTGCAATGTTAAGTCAACTTTTTACACGTTTGGTAAAGTTATTGAATTTTTTGATAAAGATGGGAAATATTCAGATTTGGTAAAGAACTTAACCATTTTAACTTTAGCCGAGAGAAACATCCCCACACAGTGGATTGAAAGATTTGTTTTCATTGACAGCAAGATAATTAATAGTATCGAAAGTAAGATAGGCGAAGAGATATTACAATCCAAGCAACATCTGTTCACCATACAGATTTCAGCGCAAAATTATAAAGATTTCAGAAATACTGTGAGTAACTTACATGGAATTGTCAATCAGTATGAAGATTCAATGTTTATATGTATCCAAGATGATTTCACTAATCTTCCAAGACAATTGCTGTCTAAATATAAGAACCTCTTAGATGATGATGAATTAGGAATTTTATATCCTGCGCTTTACGCAAATACAAAGTTTGGCTCTGTCTTACCAGCTATCATATCAGCTTTGAATAAGGCAAAAATTGTATTTTTAATCATTGATGATGTTTTGAACAGTGATTATCTTATTAGAACATTTTTAAGTCATTTGCAAACTTCTCGAACAACGGCAAAGATCATTGTCGTGACAAGGAATGCACAGCGCGTTGATATGAGTTTCTCAGTTAGTTCAGTCAAACGAAGAGAAAATAATGAAGAAAAATCTGAAAAGAAATTAGAAGATTTAGACTTCCAAGGTAAGTTACTAACTATCTTGGGAAAAAGGTTTAAACGAAATGAACTGAGCTATCTTGAAGAAGTTACTAACGCAAATTATGAAAAGCACTTGGAAGCATTCTTAAAAGGAAAGATAGTGCTTAAAGAGGGTAACGAATATGTTTTTGATGAAGAGTTATGGGGAAAAATTTATAATGAAATTCAGCCAGAGGAAAGGAAGAATATACATTTAAAGTTAGCTAATAAGTTCTGTAATTTATCAGATCCTTACAATGTTTCTCTACTCAAAAATGCGTACCATTATATAATGGCTGGAAAAGAAATATCAGCGGTGGTTTCTTATTTAAATTTTGTTAGAAAAAATCTGGAAACTTATACATTTTCAACTGAACGAATGAAAGAGGCTTTAACATCCGCTTATGAAATACTAAAAAGGCACAACAGGCTTAATTCATACTCATTCAACTCAATATTGTTAAAGTTCAGATATCAATCTTTGGAAAATATAGATTTTGACATTTTAGATATTCCCGAGAAAAGCTTCAACAAATTTCTTCTTTTACTCAACGATTTAGTAAACGAAAGGTACAACGAGGTTATAGAAAAATTCCATCGATTCTACGAAAGACCGAATTTGTTGAGTTTGAAATTTGAAGATTTCAGCCGACTTTACGCATATTTACTTTATGAATATTCGTACTATAATTTGAACGACAAATTAGAAGATGAAATTCTCTTCAAAGAATTAGTTGATAACATCCCAGAATTTAATAAGAGTTGGTTAATCTTAAAAGGTGAATATATTCTTTTGTACATCATTTCCGTTGCTTACAAGAATAGAAATGAAGCCCTTAGATATACTGAAAAAGCCAGAGAAATTACAGAAAAGACCAATGCAAAGCACTTGTTAATAAGGCTTGAGAATGAAATTGGCGTAATAAACGACATGGCGGCGATTTCTATTGAGAATTTTAAACGTGCTATACAGTTAGCCAATCAGATAGGTTATCCCAAAAGGTCATTTGTTCCATACGTTAATCTCTTACGGGCTTTACTGTACTTTGGCTTCTTTGATGAACTGAAGGAAGACATCAAGAAAAGTCAAAATTATATTTCTTTATGGAAAAATGTCTCAGATTTAGCTTTTTATTATAGAATTCTGGCGTTCTTACCTATGTACGAACAAAGGTACCAGGATGCCAACGAACTTTTGAAAAAATCTCTTGAATTTGAAAAATCTAACAACCTACAGCAAGCATCATTAAGAGGAATGATACTTAACGAACTCATATGTGGTAACATAGAAAATGCAAAAAAGATAGTACTTGAAAACAAAGATAACCCTGCTATAAAAACAAGAGCATTTGAGTATCTTGTAAGATTGTTAATGTCAGAGAGTGATGAAGAATTTAGAAACGTATGGATTCAGTATAGAAATTCAACGTATTATCTTTTAAGAGAAGAGATACTTTATATATTCGCTGATAAAATTTCAAGCTTAGATGAAGAAGGTTTCGTGAGTGAAATTCGCAGGTGGGAAAGTGCTTATACTTCTGGTGGAGTAAATCTTTCTTTATTCTATGTACTTCTTGCAAAATATAAGTACTTCCTTAGCAAAGGAAACAAAATACGAACTGAGGTTGTGAAATCTGAGATTTGTAATCTTGTGAACATAATGAATGATTTCCAACATCCATTTGCGAATGAATGTTCAAAGAAGGATTCAGATAACATAAAATCTTTGCTACACATCTTTAAAAGACTCGATTTCAAGGTATCTCTCGATGAATTTATAAAACTTTTCGCAAGTGAAATATACAGGTTTTTTAAACCACAAAGATTGCACATCCAAGTTTCGGATACTCTAAGTAACATAAGTTATAAAATTTCTAACACAAACAAACTACCTGAAACTGACATGTTTAACGTGTATCCACTTGAACTATCTATTAAAGATAAGATCGATGAATTTTCCTCATATCATATTTACATTTACAGCGAAGAGTTCAGTGTTTCTAATCGATCAGATTTGGAAAATACGATCACACTAATTGAAGAGTTATTCACTGGCCAGCTGAAAGGAATTATACTAAGAGAGCGATCGAATATAGATAGTTTGACCGGATTGTACAACCGTTGGAGGTTCAACCAAGTGATAGATGAAGAATTAAATAGGAAGAATATGTTATTTTCTGTCTTTGTTATGGACATCGACGATTTTAAAAAGATAAACGATACATACGGACATATGACTGGTGATGAAGTGCTGAAAGAAATCTCGGGAGTTTTGAAAAAAATTGTTGCAGATAGAGGTATTACGGCGCGTTATGGTGGTGAGGAATTCGTTGGGCTTTTGTATTTAGATAAAAATTCTATGGTTAAACTGTGTAATAAGATAAGGGAAACCGTAAGTAAGGTAACAACTGATAAATTTGGTTTTAAAGTTACCGTTAGTATTGGTGTTGCTGATTCGACTGAAAAATTCACAAGAGTGGAGTTATTGGGGCTTGCTGATCAAAGGTTATACAAGGCAAAGAACAGTGGGAAAAATATGGTGGTGTTTGACTGAGTAATTATTGTAAATATTCGGGTGGTGGCATAGGGAATGAGTGGTTTAGCTGAGAACTTTGAAATTCTACAATTCATTACGGAAACTTATTGGAGTAAGGATTACGTAGCGGAAGTTGACGGAAGAAGAAAAATCGTAAAATTCGTTAAAGAAGATTTAATAACGAAACCAGAAGAAATCGTTATGAAATCTGAGCTGGCAAGAAATGTGTATGGATTGTTGTTGCCAGAGAGATTTATTTTTGAAAATGTGCCGATACTCATTTATGATATAAATGATATTTCTTACAGTAACGCCTTTTTGCACGAACAAAAAGAGATAACTGTCTCGTTTTTGTTGAGTTTGTTGAAAAATGTTTTACATATTCCAAAGCTTTTTTTACCTGTTGTCGGAGTGAGTGACATTGTGCAGGTAAATAACGAGATATTGCTCTTTTTACCATTCGTTCAAAATTACAAAAAGTTATCTAATATTCAAGATTTAGATGTTATAGATGCTTTTATTGCTCCGGAGGTATTGGTAGGTAACGCTCCCACCGATGCCTCAACACTCTATGTTTTTGGTAAGCTCGTCAATACTATCTCAGATGATGAAACAGTCAAAGCTATCGCAAGAGAATTGAGTGCTCAAGATCCAAAAGAAAGAAAGTTCAGCGAAGATATTCCGTTTTCAGCTATAATGAAAAACAAAAGGACTATTGCATTGAAAAGAATAATCAGGGATGAGGAAAAAGCGATTGCGGAATTCATTCGCTCTCAAGAAACGAATAGAAGATTCCTCGGTGTTATCGGTACTCAGAGAATAGGTAAGACAACAATCATAGAAAACCTTGAAAACACGCTTAGAGAGAACGGAGTACCGTTTCTACACGCAATGTCAGGATCAGATATAATAATTCAAACTCTACAATTAGTATCGGATAAGATTTCTGAAGATTTGCTTAACGAATTAACAAGCTGTATAGAAAAGACATGTAAGATAGATACCGTTTCGATGGCATTGGTACAAGCACTTTCAATTTTGGAGAGTGTAGTGATATTCGTCGATGACTATCACGAAGTAGCAGAATCGTTAAGGGCACTACTTCGAAAAATGGCGAGCATGATAAAAGATGGTAAGATAAAGATAATTGCGTTTAGTGTAGAAGATTTCGAAGAATTTGAAGAAAGGATAAACCTAAACCCGTTTTCAATTGTTGAAACAAAGAAATTATTGGAAAGCTCTTTCGGTAATGTATGGGAAATAGACATACTTAGTCAATGGCTTACAAACGTTTCCGGTGGACTTCCGGGGCTCATCGTAGAGTATATAAAGTATCTGTATGAAAATGACATCGTCTATTTCTCAAAAGGTGAGTTAAAGTACGAGATTGATAAGTTAGAGCAGATTAAAATTTCCAATATGTTTTATGAAAAACTGGCAAAATTTTACAATCAAAGTGAACAGTACATAGCGATCCTTGGACAAAAATTCACGGGTCAAGAATTGAGAACGTTAGAAGAAGAGCTCAAGAAAAAGATAGATGTTAATCAGCTGATTTTGGATGGAATTATTTACAAAGAATACGACAAATACAGATTTACATTGAAGCAATATTGGGAAATTTTCTATCATAAGCTGCCAGCAGAGGAAAGGATAGCAATTCATGAAACGCTTTCCAGAAAAATTGGTGATACATTCAAACGTGCATGGCATCTTGAAATGATAGGTAAAAAATTAAGCGCAGCAACAATTTATCTAAGGTACATTAAAGAACTTCTTGAATACTACTCATCTCCTTCATTAGTGAAATCCATTATTCATAAAGTTAAAGAAATAATTGGAAATAGAGTTTCTTACGCACTTGTAAAATTTGAAGTTGAGTTGTTATCACGAACGGAAGAAGTAACCGAACTACTCAGTTTGGAAATTCCAGAAAGCAAGCTATTTTCGTACTATTTGGCTAAGAAATATTTCTTCTCCTACAAAGAGCAAGAAACATTAAGAGTATTGAACGCATACCCAAAGTCTTATGGATTAATAGGTGAAACAAAAAAGAACTTGCTTTACTTAAGAGCCGAATTTGAGCTCGAAAAGAAGCGAAAAGAGTACGTGAACAGAGCCCTTGCCCTAATTGCTAATCTTAACGAAAATAACCCCGTACACGCTGATATTTTAACCGATGCGTATGTTTTCATTTCAAGGGTTCTTTCTGAAAATCCTCATCAAGCAACTCATTATTTGAAGAAAGCAGAAAAGATAGCTCTCAATTTCAATCTGGCTCATAAACTTCCAACGATATATAATAACATGGCTACTGAAAGTTCAAATACAAACATAGCCATGACGTTCCTTCAGCGAGCAGTTGATATAGCAAACGATATAGGCCTCCCAGCAAGAGGATATATGGCAAAGTTAAATATGCTTTATCACGCTCTTTACGCTGGAAAAATCAGTGAGTTTATAACAGGTATTACAAACATAAGACCGAGAATTGAGTTGCTCGGATTGGCACAGGAATTACAATACAGCCACTCGCTTGAAGCATACTACCATGCTTACAATTTCGAATATACAGAAGCGCTCGGACATGTCGTGGAATCTGAGAAGATAACTGGAACAATCGACAATATAAAACGTGCTTTCATCAGTTTGATTGTCAGAAAATTTGACAAATTTAAGAATTACATTTCAAAAATAATAGTTTCAGACGAATCAGATGAAGTAAGAACGCTTCTTGAGGTTTTGAAAAGTTGGGATGACGAAGATTTCGGAGTGAAATGGGAAAAGTACATCAACAACGGAGGTAGAATATTTAGAGAGGAAATCTGTGCTGTGCTTGGTGATAAATTAACACGTCTTAAACCCGAACTTTTTAGAAAAGAGTTAGGATATTTGGAGAATAGGTTTGTACTTGATGGAAGCTTGTTATCTCTTGCAATGGTCTACGAAGGTTACGGGCATTATTATAGAGAAACTGGAAAAATCTATAAAGCGAATGTGTATTATCAGAAAGCAATTACATTGTACAAAGATATAGGTTTATTAAACGCATCGAAAATGTTGTCACAAATGTACAATGTCAGAACCGTAGATGTAGAATTTAAAGAATTAGAAGATACAAAAAATCTATCGGTCGATATTTTGACAAGTCTTAAGGTTATCGATCCGAAAACCGATCCACAGATTTTACTCGATTACTTTGTCTCAAAAGTACTATCGGTTTTCCCTGTGAAAAATGTATATTTCAAAATTCACGATAAGGTACTCGATAAAGATTTTGAAAGTGGATTGGGAGATTTTAAAAGATTTGAAAAGGATCATCTTACACTTTCACCTCTTGAATTGTATCTAACGGACAATTTTGACCAGAATTCTACGTACGAAATATACGCTTCCAATCCCAACCTATCGCTCTCTGAATCTTCAAAAGAGAGTATAATGTCGAAGTTGGAAATAGTCGAGTATGGTTTTGTGGCGGTTTTCAAAGGTGTGTTAACACGTATGAGAAGCTTTATTGACCCTCTCACAAAGTTGTTCACAAGATATTACTTTTCTGAATTACTGTCACAATATTTTGAAAGTGCTATCAATCAAAAAGATAG
>CAZOAS010000073.1:0-8332 GCA_964577745.1 uncultured Fervidobacterium sp. | reverse complement strand
CACAAGCAGGTCCAATAGTTGCAACTATCTTAGTTTTTCTCATCGCTACACCTCCAATCACCAAAATAGTTTTTCTGCATCCTATGTCCGAAATATTATACCACAAATTCAAAAAAATAAAGGCATTCCTTTACGGAACGCCTTTATTATCGTTTATACGCTCTTTTTTGCACTTTTAGACTATTTTACTGAACATTCCACTTCATAAGTCCGACGACTATACAAATAACGAAAGCCCATGTAAGAGAAAAGAGTGGTATCAATGCAGCATTTCCAACAATGAAAAAGTCAACTATGTTAAGAGCGACAAGCGTTATTCCAAGATAGACTGACTTACGCATACCATTTCTAACTTTCAGTTCACCGAAATTCTTGGCAATCATGAATGTAAAAACTGCGATAACAGCATATGCAACAGGTGAGATCGAAATACCAAGTTTTGTAAAGAAAGCTTTGAAATCGTCTGAGAAAAAGCTAATAGAAATGATAAAATAAACGACCGAAACGACGTTTGCAATGTTCATTGAAGCTTTTGACTGTTGTAAAACTGCAAGAATTATTGGAACTGCAAGTACTATGTTAGCTATGAACATTAGCACTGAATAGGCATTTATATTAGTCATGCTGTATTATTCCTCCTCGATTACTTTCTTGTATTCTTCTTCGGTTAGTAATTCGTCAAACTCTGCCGGATTCGTTGCTTCTATTTTAACGAGCCAACCTTCACCTTCAGGGTCTTGGTTTACAAGTTCGGGAGAGACATTAACTTTCTCATTTACCTCAACAATCTTTCCACTGACTGGTGCATATACGTCTCCAGCTGCTTTAACACTTTCGAGTGAAACGATTACTTCTCCTTTTTTTACTTCTCTTCCAACTTGTGGTAAATCGACATAAACGATATCGCCAAGCTTATCTTGAGCGTAGTTTGAAACCCCAACATATCCTGTTTCTGTATCGAACCATTCGTGTGTTTTTACATACTTTTTCATAGCACCATATACCTCCTTTTTAATTAGTTACGAGCTACTTCAATGTTATTATACCACATGGTTTTCGTTATCCAACATCCAAAAGTTTTATCCTTTCACTGTATATTTCTAAAACCTTCTTTATTATACTGCTTTCTGGATAATTTTCAATTATACTCTTTGCATCTTCTCTGGCTAACATTATTAATTCAGTATCAGAAATTAAATCTGCAACTTTGAACTCTGCCATTCCATGCTGACGTGTACCGAAGAATTCACCAGGACCTCTTAGTCGTAAATCGTATTCAGCGATTTTAAATCCGTCCGTTGTACTTGCAAAAAACTGTAATCTGTCCCATGCTTCTTCACCTGCTTCGCTTACTATTAAAAAGCAATAACTTTGCTTGTCCCCTCTACCAACACGCCCTCTAAGTTGGTGAAGTTGGGCAAGACCAAATCTTTCGGCATTTTCTATCACCATGATTGTTGCATTTGGCACATCAACTCCAACTTCTATAACCGAAGTTGAAACGAGTATCTTTATTTCACCTTTTACGAATTTGGTCATGACATCGTTTTTCTCAATGTCAGACATCTTTCCGTGTAATAGTCCCATTGGAATGTCTGGGAAGGCTTCTTTGCTTAACGTTCTATACATCTCTTCAGCTGCTTTAGCATTTATCTGTTCAGATTGTTCAATTAAAGGATACACGATGTAAGCTTGGTCTCCATTTTCAATAACCTGTTCCCTGACGAATTTGTAAATTTCTTTTGCCCGTGTGTGTCTGAGCGTGAACGTTTTTATCTCCTTTCGTCCCGGTGGCATTTCATCTATCACAGAGACATCGAGGTCACCGTACAAAGTCAAGGAAAGTGTCCTTGGTATCGGTGTTGCAGTCATTATGAGTGTGTCAACTACTTTGCCTTTCGAGATCAATTCCTCTCTTTGTTTTACACCAAATCTGTGTTGCTCATCTATAATCACAAGTCCGAGATTGGAAAAATGCACGTCTTCTTGTATAAGTGCGTGTGTACCTATGACAACATCGATATCACCGTTTTTAAGTGCAAATTTGATTTTATCTTTTTCCTTTTGACTTGTTGAACCTATAAGCAAAGCTACCCGTATTCCAAGGTCTGTTAAATGGTTGAATAGCTTCTGATAGTGTTGGATTGCCAATATAGACGTGGGAACCATGAAAGCACTCTGATAACCAGCTTCGTAATTATCAATTATGGCAAGTTCAGCTACAAGAGTCTTACCGCTTCCAACATCTCCTTGAAGTAATCGATTCATCGGATTTGAACTTCTCAAATCTTCTCGAATTTCCTTGTGCGCTCTCATTTGAGCATTTGTTAATTTGAAAGGTAAGATTTTCAGGAACTTTTCAACAAGCTCACCAGAGAAATTCTTTTCGATACCACCGATTTTTTCAACGTTCTTTTTAGATAGAAACAGTGCAAGCTGAAAAAGTAATAGCTCTTCGTAGGCTAATCTCTTACGTGAAATTTTTTGGTGAAATGAACTTTTAGGAAAGTGCATACCAACGTAAGCACGTCTTTTGTCTATCAGTCTACGTAAATCAACAATTTCTTGCGGAATTACATCCTCGTAGTTACAGACTGCACTTATGTTATCTTGTATAATACGTCTTAGAGTTTTTTGAGTAAGGTTTTCCGTAAGTGGATAAATCGGGAGAATTTCTCTTTCTGGAGTTTCGCTAATTGTGACTTCAGGATTTTGTATCTCCATCGCACCGAAAAAGCCTCGTTTCGGTGTACCAGTTACATAAACTTCTTTACCTATGAGTTGCTTTAATTCCATCTCTTTAAATTCTTGATTGAACCACTTCAAGAGTATCTGACTTATCCCATCTTGCAAAAGTGCACTTACAATCACAAGGTCATTTTTCTTTGTCTTCTCAACGCTTTTAATAATTCCTTTAGTTGTCAATTTTTCATTTTCTCTTGCGAAAGCCAGTGGTATAATCTTTCTTCTATCTTCGTAATCTCTTGGAAAGTAATTAATTAAATCGCCGATTGTTTCTATACCAAGTTTTTTAAGTAATTTCTCCCTCGATGGTCCAACTCCTTTTGCGTATTTTATCGGTGTCTCAAGAGGTTTGGGATGTTCAAGACATTCGAACGTAGTGGTCAAATAATTGTATTTGAATCGTTCAACCATACCACGTACTTGTTGGAGCCTTTTAAGTGCTCGTTCTGTGGGTAGTTTTTTCGCAGAGGTCACATACTCTGCAAACTCATCAAGCTTTGACTTAATCTCGAAATCGGACAACAGCGGGTCATCTATCTTGTCGATATTATCTTCAATGTACTCAATCAATTCATTTAAAGTCATCTCGTTCACTTGACTTGCGATCTGGTAACAATTATCGAAAAATTCCTCAATTAAAAGCATAAAAGCACCTCACAGTGCAAAGCTTTCGGGTTTGATTAATAATACATATACCCATACGTCCATATACCGCTGTTTTGGAATCTGAATTTCTTCGTAGCTTTCCCAAAGTATTTTTCAAATTTCTCCGAAGGGTGGAGTAAATAATATTTTGCATTTGTGAATTTCTCTCTCAATAATTTTATGTCTGTGAGGACATCCATATCTAAGCGCTCACCGTAAGGCAAGTTGGATATTACATATGAGTATTCGTAAAATGGTTCTAATTTCTTGAAATCGATGCACCTGAACTCAAGCTTAGCATCCACGTTGAAAACCTTCTTAGCTCTTTCAAAATTCTCTTGAGCTATCTGGATGTTTTTGCAATCGATGTCCGAAGCATAAATTAACACACTATTATTTGCCTTCGCAATGTTGATTTTTCTTAGATCTATTTTCGATTTTTCCCATGTTGTTTTTAGTACTTTCCATCTCTCAGATACATAAGTTCTATTCACATTTGGTATATCGATAGTTGCCGCTTCTATAGGTATCGTCCCACTTCCACAAAAAGGGTCGAACAGTGGAATATCTTTATTCCATC
Organism: uncultured Fervidobacterium sp.; assembly: GCA_964577745.1. Taxonomy (GTDB): domain Bacteria; phylum Thermotogota; class Thermotogae; order Thermotogales; family Fervidobacteriaceae; genus Fervidobacterium. The sequence continues at coordinate 4,362 of CAZOAS010000073.1, read as the reverse complement.
GTGAAAGAATAATAAAACCTGCGGCTATCGTTTCTCTTAATGGTGCTTTACTTGTTTTTAACCTGTAACCACGTTTATGTAATCCGTCTTTCCCTGTTGTATCGAGTAGTAAATACGCTTTATCATCTTTCAATATAATTAAGAATGGATATTCCGGTCCCGTTTCGTTACTTCCACCTATGTTATTCAGTATCGCTTTTTTTACAACAGAGGCAATTGCTCCAGTGGCACTTAATTTCGAATTCGTGACTTTGACTTTCTGTATAGTAATTTTTGCATTTCTCTCCAGTATTTCTTTTAAATTGCTATTGTACACATTATCGTACAATTCATCGAATGTTTCGGCTTGAAATTCAATTATCAAAAGGGCTATTCTATCAACTGATTTTAATTTCATATTCAAAAGCGGAATATCGTCGAAGTTTGCTGTAAAAAATATCCTCCCGGAGGAGGAATATGTGATCTTATAGTTTAAACTTTTAAGTTCAATAGCCACCGCACCTTCCAATCCCGACGTGCAAAATGCAACGAATTTAAAGTTATTGTTTATCATTTTTTTCTCCCTTCTTGTATCCAAATGAAGCATTCAAAAAATCATCGTCTAAGATAAGATACGTCGTACCTTCAAACAAAACACTTGCATTTCCTTTACCTTCAGATACAAACAACATTCTGTTTGTCGTGCCGTTGTAAATTATGTGCCCAAGCACTTTTGATGATGAAATCTGAGCGCCAATCCACATCTGAGCTTTTCTGTAGAAAAATTTCGAAGGATAATTCGTTTTCTCGAAGCATATGAATAAATCTGGAGGCAATTTTACGTAATTTTCCGCTATACCTATTTCGTTTCCCAGCAAAATTCTGAAAATTTGTTTTCCGATTTTTATATCTATCTTTCTTTCAACGGCAAATTTTACGGTGTTGTATTGGTAAATAAGAACTTTTGTGCCATCGAAAAAAAAGGTATAGGGTACGTCGAAATTGTATCCTTTTATGTTAGTAACTATTAATATATCAGGTTCGTACTCATCAAGTAAATTGACATTACCTGAAAGGATTATCATCCACCCATCTCTCTTCGTAATACTTCGTAAATGATTATCCCAGCACTGACAGAAACATTTAATGAGTCTATAGGTGCTTTCATCGGCACACTGATTAGATCATCGCATGATTCTCTAACAAGTGGTCTTATACCACTACCTTCGTTCCCAAAGACTATACCAATTGGTCTTTCGAGTTTAATTTGCCAGATTGGTTTTCCTCGCATATCCGCACCGTATATCCAAACACCTTTTTCTTTTAGCTTTTCGATGTAACGTGCAAGGTTTACGGTAATTACAATTGGGATTCTGAATATCGTACCTGCGGAGGCTTTGATTGCTCCCGGTGTCACATGTGCACTATTGTCTTTTGTTAGTACGACCATATCAACACCAGCTGCTACGGATGTTCTCACTATCGCTCCCAGATTTTGAGGGTCTTGTACTTGGTCAAGAAGGACTATGAAAGGATTCTCTGGAAGATTATTTTCATCACCGTATTGAAACTCACCTATATCTATAACTACTCCCTGATTCTTCTCTTCACCTGATAATCTTTTGAGAACATTCTTCGGAGCTATCGTATACGGTAAGTTCTTCTCTTTAACTTTCTGTATTAAAGAATCAAGTTCTTTATCGTGACTATCGGAAAAATAAATCATCTTCACAGGGTGAGCACTTAAGAGTATCTCTTTTAAAACATTCCGTCCGTATACTATCATATGAGCTTATGCCTTCCCTTCCTGATCCAACGCCTTTACTTTGTTCCAGTATCCATCGAGCTCTTCAAGATTTAATTCTTCCACTTTCTTACCTTCATTCTCAATCATCTTTTCCATCTTTTCAAACCTGTCTATGAATTTTTCTGTGGCTTTTCTAATAGCTCTTTCCGGATCAACATTCAAAAACCTTGATAAATTAACTATAGCGAAGAGTAAATCTCCGATTTCCTCTTCCGTTTCTTCGTATGTCTTTGTGTTTTTTAACTCGTTAATTTCCTCATGTACCTTGTCCCAAACGTCTTCTATTTTCACCCAGTCAAATCCAACACCCGCTGCGTTTTCCTGAACCCTTCGTGCTAACGATAATCCAGGTAATGCGTGGTTAACATCTCCGATGCTTGTTCTTTTTTTCTCACCTTTCTCTTTTGCTTTTATCTCTTCCCATCTTGCATAAGAGTAACCTTCTGCATCAGCAAATACATGTGGATGTCTTCGTATCAGTTTATCACTCAACGTTTTTATAACGTCCAATATCGTGAATGCATTTCGTTCCATTGCTATCTGGGAGTGAAAGATTACTTGTAAAAGCACATCGCCGAGTTCTTCTTTGAGTTCTTCATCGTCTTTCAAATCGATGGCGTTCAACACTTCGTAGGCTTCTTCTATCAAATATGGTTTTAAAGATTCATGCGTCTGTGCTTTATCCCAATCGCAACCGTTTTCACCACGCAAAGTTGCCATTATTTCGACTAATTTTTCAAATTCTTTTCCAACCATTTTTTAACTTCCTCCATTTCCACCTTCAGCGAACGGGTCATAAGTGATTTTATAGATTCAAGTGGAGATTTACCGTTGTATATCACTTGGTAAATTTCTTTTATTATCGGTAGATCAAAATCGTTTCCGTAGTTTTCTACTACAGCTTTACAAGTGTACGCACCTTCGACGATTTCTTTACTCGCATCGAGTAAATGAATTGGATCAAATCCTTTGGCTATCATCTCACCGTATCTTCTATTCCTACTGTGTTTACTACCGCATGTTACAACTAAATCACCAATCCCGGCAAGTCCCATAAACGTTATCGGATCAGCGCCAAAGTGAGTTGAAAATTTTGTTATCTCATACAATCCTCGTGTGATGAGTGCCGCTTTGGCATTATCCCATCCGCCAAGCCCATCAACTATACCAGCAGCGATTGCTATCACATTTTTCAACGCCCCAGCAAGTTCTATGCCAGTTATGTCGTTGTGCAAATAAACTCTGAAATACTCATTTGAAAATTCTTTTTGAAAGATATCTGCATACTTTCCTGCGACAACAACCGCTGTAGGTAATCTCAAAGCAACCTCTTCAGCGTGTGACGGACCTGACAAAATAGCGTAATCACATCCAAGAATTTCACTTACAATTTCTGAAATTCTTTTTCCTGTGGAAATCTCTATACCTTTCGACAGGTTTAATACCACGTTCGGTTTGTAATCTATCTTTTCAAGCACATTTCTAATAAATTGTGTAGGAGTTGCTATGACAATTACGTCGAAAAATTTTCCATTTGAGATATCGCTTGTAACAGGTACATCAAGTTTAACATCAGGTACATGTGGCATTGTCTTAGTTTCGCTAAGTTTTGCTGCAAGCTCATCTGTATGAGCCCACAAAAGCACATCATGTCCGTTATCGTTAAGTAATTGTGCAATAGTACAACCCCAACTCCCAGCACCAAGGATAAAATATCTCATCACTAAGCCCCCTCACTTTGACAAAAACTCAGCTAACGCTCTAACCGACCATTTAACAGCTGGGGTTCTGTATGGATTTGAACTGCTATCAAGTTTGATTATCCATTCATTATCTTCCGGATAAGCAACCAAATAGTAATGTTGCTGAAAATCCTTATCGGATGATATCACCTTAATTAAATATGCATCGTTTGTTGTCGATTTGTAAATCCCCTTTATCACTGCGACCGATTGTCTCTCTTTGAAGACTTTTCCGGTCAGTTCGTTGAATTTTTCTATATTAACTTTACACTTTGCATGGGGCATTTCATGAATACCTCCAATCAATCTATTTATTTCTGTATGCTTAACTTTTTTCAATCTAAGTAAGTATATGTTCCTTCCGTACTTAATCCACTTTTGCTCATACCTTGTTCTGATTTCTCTATCTGGATTTTCCATAAATTCAAGTACTTCAAAAAGCCCTTTTTCCGTTGCAATCTCTGCTGTTTGTTTTGCGTACCATTCAACATCTGTTGCTAGTTCAAAAATCCCACCATCTACGAGTACATTCGATAAAGTATCGAAAAATTCAGGAATGATTACTCTTCTTCTTTCATGTGCTTTCTTATCCCAAGGAATTGGAAAGTTCATAACGACCTTTTCAACATTCTTGTCAGAGAAGAACTCTCTCATGCCAAATCTTGCATCGGTAATTACAAGTCTTACGTTATTTAAATCCTTAATTCTATTGTGCGCCTTTTTCATAGAGGTTATCGAAACTTCAAAGCCAACAAAGTTTTTGTTTGGATACTTTTGTGCGTAATTTAGTAAATATTCACCACCGCCGAATCCTATCTCTACGATAATACCGTT
>CAZOAS010000072.1:0-8360 GCA_964577745.1 uncultured Fervidobacterium sp. | reverse complement strand
AAACAAAATACGTATTCTACTTTAAAAATCTCGCCAAATCTTTTTATTGCTAAAACATTGTTTTGTAGTATAATATACTATATCTAAGGTTATACTATATTAACTTAGGAGGTAATTCATCATGAAAAAGAGGATTATAAATTCCAATTTAAACGAATTTGAACGTTTTGTACTCTTTGATAAAGGTACGGAACCGCCATTTTCTGGAGAATATGAGAATCATTTTGAACGAGGTATATACGTCTGCAAAAATTGTGGCATACCGTTATACAGTTCTTCGGATAAATTTCATTCTGGCTGTGGATGGCCCGCATTTGACGACGAAATACCCGGCGCAATAAAGAAGCAAATAGATAGAGATGGTATAAGGACAGAAATAGTTTGTGCTTATTGCGGAGCACATCTTGGACATGTGTTTTACGGTGAAAAATTCACGCAGAAAAATGTAAGGCATTGTGTCAATTCGGTTTCATTAAAGTTCTTACCTGAAGGTCAAAAACCACCTATAGATAGGATGTTTTTCGCAGGCGGATGCTTCTGGGGAGTTGAACATCTTTTCAAACAACTTGAAGGAGTAATCGACACAAGAGTTGGATATATGGGTGGTCATCTAAAAAATCCAACATATGAACAAGTATGTACAGGCCTTACAGGTCATTATGAAACTGTTGAGGTAATATTTGATCCACAGAAGATTGACGAAGAAAGGCTTGTAAAATACTTTTTTGAAATTCACGATTTCACACAAGAAGATGGTCAAGGTCCAGATATAGGTGAGCAATACAAAAGCGTCATTTTCTACACTAACGAAAAACAGAAAGTTGTTGCCGAGGAAATAATTAACATGCTTAAAAAGAAATACAAAGTGGCTACTCAAGTAAAAAAAGCTTCAGATTTTTGGCTTGCCGAAGATTACCACCAAGATTATTACGAAAAAACAGGGAAAGTACCTTATTGCCATTACAGAAGGAAAATCTTTTGAGGAATATTAATCAGGTAAAACAATTCTTCCGAAAGTTTGTCTAAATATTTTAGAACAAGAAATGGTTGTTTTGACAGACGAATTTTCCTTGGAGGTGGTGCACAATGAGGAAAATTTGTTTGTCGGTGTTCTTTTTATTAATCTTTGTTGGACTTGTATATGGTGCGGGACTAAATGAAAAACAAGGCTTAACAACTGGGGCAGGTTTCGCATTCGAAACTTTCGCAGTGGCATTTGGTGGAGGAATGCTTTTACATACAGGTGATTTGCTTCCGTTTTTAATATACTTTTCTGTTAATTCTCTTCAAAATTTAAGTGGTTACAGTTTATTGACTTTAGATCTCGGAACAGGTTTTAAACTTTTCAAACCTTAGGGTATTGGCATCTTTTTGTTATTGGGCACGGTACACTTTTTTCGATAAAGGCATCATAGGTAGTAACATCGGAATTTTATTTGATCTTCCACTTGAAAATTTGGGGATATATATCTTGTCACAAACAGGATTAGTCTTAACAGGTAGCCTCTTGATATAGTTTATACCTACACAGACTAGTCAATTAGTAATCAGGTATTCTTTTTAGTTTGGTGACGTAATGAAATTTTTGGCATTAAGATAGAAATATGAGAATTATTTCGGTTGTATTAGAAGATAGATTTTTGAACTACGAAACGCCACTAATTGTCTAAATTTAGAGAAAGACCATTTCTGAATGGATATTTAACCATGAGGAGGTGTTGGGATGAAAAAAATTTATCTCTTTTTGTTTTTAATATTATCATTGGTAATGTTTGCTTCCAGTTTGACAATAACAGATAGGATAAAGTTAATTGTTCTCTCTGGGAAGCCTGGAACGAATTGGTCTGAAGGTGAGGTTAACTATCTTTTAAGTGTATTAGAAGAGCAAGCTGTTAATCTTGGAAGGTTCCAGTTGTTTCCAAGAGTAGATCTGGATAAAATATTGCAGGAGCGAAATTTATCCGAAATTGGAATTGCCGAAGCACAAGAGTTTGGAAAGATAAGTGGATATAAATATGCATTACTGTTAACTTTATCAAGTATTACTACTGAAAAGGCTGGTACACTTGGTGAATACAGGGTTGTTTCGAGATATTCTTTGAAGCTCTATAATTTGGATAATGCAGAATTAATTTCTACAAAGGCATTTGAAAGTATAGGAACTTCTTCAGAATCAGCCCAGAAGGCAATTTCAAATGCCATTCAAAATATGGCTTTTCAAATAGCAGGTGAATTGAGAAGACTGTTTAGATTAGAAGCTTACGTTAAAAGTTTTGAAGGGAACTATATCATACTTTCCGGCTTAAACCCAGCTTTAGCAAGAATAGGTATGATATTTTCGACAGAAGCAGTAAGTAATGCAACGCGTTTAAAAGTGATTAATATTGATTCAGCAAATGGGAGGATTGTAACAGAAGTTATCTCTGGTCCAAAGCCAAGTCTAAATCAAAGAGTTATAGAAGAAGTAGATAATGTTGTTCAAGGTGTGCCACAAACTACTCAGTCCACTGTCCCAGCAAATTTAGAGAGAAAACAAGGTATAACTTTTGGAATAGGTGCCTCTTTTGAGTCTTCATTTGGTTTTGGTGGTTGGGGATTAATAATACATTCTGGAGAAGTTCTTCCACTTCTGATATATTTATCTGTTAATGATTTTGAGTATATGTTTTACAATTTAAGTGTTGCTGACCTTGGTGCTGGAATTAGTATTGGAAAATTTCTCGGTAGCAAAAACTATGTATTAGTTGGTAGTTCATATGTTTATGTTAATTTCGAGGGAGAAGAAGCAGAAATTTGGGGCGTTAGTCTTGGAATTCTTTCTGATTTTTCTTTTGGAAACTTAGGTTTATACTTATTTTCTGAGACTGGAATTAATTACTTGATACCGTTTTTAATTACACAAATTGGAATTAGATACTCCTTTTAGCAAAGTTCAGTAATCGTTGAGAAAATTGTCGTTGCAATTTCTTTTACGAGTAACATTAGTCTATATTGATTTGTTTTTTAACAATTTAAGAAAGAAAAAATCTCTTTTGAGAAATTAATCAAATCAGTTTCTAATTTCATATCAGCAAGATTATCAAGAGGTGTTTTTCCATTCGTAATTATGACTAATTTTGCACCGTTGTTTTTGGCATATATAGGTAACTGTGCTGCTGGATAAACAACTAACGATGTTCCCATAGTGATAAAAAGGTCGCTTTGCTTAGACCACGTTTCTGCTTTCGAAAATTCGTTCATTGGTAACATCTCTCCAAAAAATACGATATTTGGCTTCGTTAATCCTCTGCAACTGCATCTAAAATTATTTCTAATAAGTTCTTCTCGATTAATTTCGTCAAATAAGTCATACCTTTTTGTACATTTCAAACAGTTCCAGATTCTAACATTTCCGTGTATTTCCGAAACGTTGACACTTCCAGCTTTTTTATGGAGGTTATCAATGTTTTGCGTTACAACACCTTTCACTATACCTTCTCTTTCAAGTTCAGCCAGTAAATAATGAATCTCGTTTGGCTCTGTGTCAATCATTTTTACAAGTTCTTCTTTTGCAAATTCATAGAATTTATCAGGATTTTTGTGAAAGACTTCGATATCAAATATATCTTGACCGTATTTAGCATACACGCCATTTGAACTCCTAAAGTCTGGAATACCACTCGGAACACTAACACCAGCACCTGTCAAAACTACACAAAACCTGGATTTACGAAGCCAGTTATATAGTTCATTTATTTTTTCGTTTTTGTTCGTAAAAATCACCTCGAAAAATTCTTAAAATGGTATTCTGGTATAATTATACTACACTTTTTGCCTTAAAGTACCAAATTCAAACAATTTCAAACAAAATCAACTGTAGATTTTTTCTCAAATTGTAGTATCATTAGATTTGTGGAAGTGTAAAAAAATATTTTTTAATTTTCACTAAATTTTGAAAAGGGTACTTGACAAAATTTTATGGTTGTGGTATAATATATAATGTCATGTAAAAAGCCCCGGGAAAACCTGGGGCTTTTTGTTTTAGATAAGTCCAGCAGGGGGGATTGAATGCATAGGTCAAGATTCATATTTATTACTTTGCTTTTCATGTTTTCCATACTACCATTACATCTTCTCGCCATTGAAAAGCCCGCTCTAAACCTTTCTGTCGAAGTCAATTTTTCCCCAGCTAACATATTCGATAAGCCTATACAATCTGCAGTGTTTGATACAGTGCTTAATTTGAAACAATTTGAGATAGTTCTTGTCGACGCACTTAGGAATCTTTCCAACGAAATACGACTACAAGATCTTTTAACTAATGCGGATGTAATATTGTCCAACCAGAAAGGTTCTCAAGGAAGGCTGGAGATAATGATAACTTTTGAAAACTTTCAAAGACAAGAAGAACGGTTCGAATACATTGTAAACAATCTATCAGGTGAGTATATTAAGTGGGGAAACGAATACATCAGAGTTTACTTGGGAGAAAGATATAAAGTAGATTATAGTTTTGGAAAAGAAGTTTATACCAAAGACTCATCCGGCATGTACGTCAAAGGATATGATGGGAAATATTATATGACTTCAACATTTTATTCAAAAGTTCCGCATACAGATGTAAGTTACTCTGTTAAATTAAAAGTTGAGTACTACTTGTACATCAACGATGAATTGCGTGAAAATGGCTCTTTTGATGTTAAGAACAAACTTAGTGTAATCTCCCACGAATATGACGCATACAACGGTAGGTTACTCAGATACGAATACAGTTTGAGTGAATTAGCAAATACTCTTGCTAAGAGTATTTCACGTGGTTTAATTAGTAAACTTCAGAATTCTTCATCGATCTTCGGAATAGTTGAAAGCATTAAATTTCCGAGAGTGTTGATAGACGTTGGAGAAAGAGACGGAGTAAAAAGTGGGAATACCTTCGGTGTAAAGGATAATGAAAAACTAATTGCCGAGATTAAAGTTATCCGTACTGGATATGATTACAGCGAGTGTGAAGTTACATATATACGAAAAGATACTCAGATAAAAATTGGCAACGAAGTGTTTCTCAAAACACCTGATTTAATCATTCCAGTGGGTTTAAAGCTTCAATACACAACTGACACATCGTTTTCGTCAAGTAATTCTTCTGTAGGCTTTGGTATCTTGTTCAAACATTTTAATATCTTCCGTGAAGTAACTTCCATCCTTGAATTTGCATACACGTTGAGTCTGGAAAAATTGATTGCAGGTAATTATTACGATGGAAATCTCGAAGCGAATGTTTATTTCAGATTATTTGGTTTCGATAATTCTGGTGCTTATTTTCTCGCCGGTTTGTCAACAGTTCCAAGTGTAAAATCAAAGATAGGTATGTTGTTTAAGTTAGGTATCTTCGAAATGGAACTTTTTATTCCATTCAACGATTTAATAGTTAATCCATCCCTTGAAGGCATCAGAATAGGTGGTGGTATATCATGGTAAGACCCCTCTACATAAAGTTGATTTTTATTCTACTAACATTTAGTGTTTTTGCTGTTTTGCTTGGTAATAATTTATACATTTATTTTGAAAAAAACGTTCCGTCGACTTACGAGGGCGTCAACGTTAGTACAGAACTGAAAAAGCTGTTCTATGATGTTCCAACTAAAACTTTGAGAGTAGTTCACGTTGTTAGTATTTTTAAAGAAACTTATACTCGTAAAGTTACGGAGTTCCTTCGTGACCCTCAGGGTACTTATGTGTATTATAAAGGAAGTTATTACTATACTTCATCGCGTGCAAGATACAAATACGATTCAGGAAAGAAGACTTACATTCAAGATCCAAGGGGTTCTTATGTCTACTTGAGCGATTTCCCATGGGCGAGAAAAGAAGAGGATAAATATATAATCAGTGACTTTTACAGAAGGTACGACAAAAATGTATCTGAAGTTTATTATTATCTTTCATTATACGTTGTTGACATAGATATAGAGAAAATTTTTGTAAAATCAATGACACCTATTCTATCTGTTGGCAATACTTTCAAAGAGGCCGTTGAGAAAAGTGCAAAGTTGTATTCAGAAAACACAAATATATATAGTCCAGATAAAATAGACATAGTTGTGACGTTCAACCGAGATTTTGACAAACTTGCAAGGATATACATACTTGCAAGTTTGCAGGAAGATACGAGGTACAACATATACGACAGATCTTACTTAAACGAACTGTTCAAAATAATCTCTTTGGAAGATTTGTTAGGTAAAGGGGTGAATTTAAGCTTTCGACCACCAAAATATGTGTTTTCTTTTGAAAACTACACGCAGCATTCAGAAAAGACCACTATGGATAAGTACTACTTTTTCGAAAATCCTGTTAATGGACAATACATAAAGAAGAGAGTGTATTCTTCAGGAAAATTAGCCAATCAAGTTCCAGTAAAGGTGGAAGTTGGGAGATATTATTCATACGATTCAAAAAACAAAAGTTACGTGCTTGATATGAAGGATGGTTCATACGTAAAATATTACAAAGCTCCTTGGGAGACGGAAAGTTATGTAATTGAATCGACTTTCTACGACTATATCTTTAAAAGCGTTGAGGTGTTTAACTTTTATGTATCATTCCTTGTAAATGTCCTTGATACAGAACGTGGTACTATAATAGGTTCTAAAAGTTTTGATTACTTCGATACAACCACGTTGAAAGAACCTATCGATAGGTTTGGCAGTGAAGACACTAATTCAGAATACCTTACACAAATTGCTTCATACAAGAGCTTATCAAGCTCTGTAAAGTATTTCCTTCAGGAGATTTTTCCACTTAGTTCAATAATTGGTGAAATAAGTGGCACAAAAATTACATTGCTGTCAGGTGAAAATATAGGTGTTAAAAGAGGATATGTCTTTCAAGGTATAAACGATGGATTTACAATGGGATATTTTAGTATATCAAAGGTGTATAAAAGTACATCGGATGCGCAAATTTTTTATATCCTTCCAAGTGAGCAATTTAAAAAAGACACTATTGCATTTGAAACAAAAAAATATCCAACAAACATGGGACTTACTATGAGAATTTATGGTAGTACCGATATGTTTGGTATAGAGGCAGGTTACACGAATTTCGATATCTTTGGAAATTACAACTTTGGAATACTATTTGGGTATGGATACAAATATTCTTTTGAGGGTACTGAAGAGCTTGGCATATATCATCTGAAAGTCTACAGCTTACTTACTCAGAACTTCGATGTCTTTCTGAGTGGTGGAATCGACTTATCAGATTATACAGGTGATGAATTGGTATATAACTTCTTTGCTTCGACAGGTATCCGTATTTCATCATATCAAAGAGAAAGTATTTTCTCATTTGGTGGAACAGCGTATTATGCAGAAATTGGGTTAAGAGTAACATTTGGGGATACTCTTCAGGTTATTCCTCAATTAATTTTGGGCTTAGAAATTAAATATTAAAGTGGCTACGTGTTGACATGGTTTTTAACAGGTTATAAGATAATAACGGCAAAAAATAGACAGGAGGAGTCGATTATGGAAAAATTTGACGTTATTGTCGTTGGTGGAAGCGCTGCTGGTTTGATTACTGCGGTAACAGGTAAGAGTGCTTATCCAAACAAGAAGTTTCTTGTAATAAGAAAGGATAAGAACCACTTGTTCCTTGTGGAATACCTTACGTATTCCACGAACTTGAAAGTATAGAAAAAAGATTACATGCCATCTGATGCGTACCAGAAACTTGGTATAGACTTGTTAATTGACGAAGTTGCAAAAATTGACAGGCAAAACAAAATTGTAACAACTCAATTTGGAAAAGAATTCGGTTATGAGAAACTCGTTATTGCTACAGGTTCAACACCTCTCATTCCAAAAATTCCTGACGTTGAGCTAGCAAATGTTTTTACTGTTCCTAAAAATGCAGAGTACCTTGCAGAGATGAAAAACAAACTTTCAAATGTTAAAGATGTTGTCGTAATAGGTGCGGGCTTTATTGGCGTTGAAGTATCTGAACAACTTGCAAAAGATGGGAAAAATGTTTATCTTGTTGAAATCATGCCACACATACTACCAAAAGCTTTTGATAGGGATATAGCTAAATTTGCTACTGAGGAACTTGAGAAATTAGGAGTAAACATATTAACAGGTACAAAAGTTTTAGAGATAAATGGTAACGGAAAAGTAGAGAGTGTTAAATTAGAAAACGGAGAAATAATAAATACTCAGGCAGCTGTACTTGCCGCCGGGTACGTACCGAATACGGACATCGCAATTCAAGTTGGTTTAGAAGTTAACAAATACAAGATGATAAGAGTGGATTCCTACATGAGAACAGCAGATGACCCAGATGTATTTGCTGTAGGAGACTGTGCACAGAAAATCGATTTC
>CAZOAS010000071.1:4982-8431 GCA_964577745.1 uncultured Fervidobacterium sp. | reverse complement strand
CAGCATTACAATAACATCGTTCACATTCGTTCCCGTTGGACCTGTTATCAATAAATCACCGGAGATTTTCAGTGCATTGTAAGCATCGTTGTTGTCTAATAATGCTTCAGGTGAAAAGCCTGATTGTCTGATTTTCTTACAAGTTTCACCATCGACTATGCCACCAGCAGCATCTGTTGGTCCATCGGTACCATCTGTTCCAAAAGAACACAGTGCTATGTTTTCCATCCCCTCTATTTCGATAGCAAAAGAGAGTGCAAGTTCTTGATTTCTACCACCTTTTCCTGTACCTTTAACATGTACGATAGTTTCTCCACCGAGAATTACTGCACAAGGTTTTTTAACAGGTCTATCACTTTCTAAAATCTCTTTAGCAATTGATGCAAGGAATTTCGCCGCCTCTTTTGCTTCGCAACTTAGATTTGTTGTGAGTAAAATGGTGTTATATCCAAGTTCTTCTGCGGTGTTTTTCGCTGTTTCACATGCTATCTTCACACTTCCTATGATATGGCTCTCAACATTTGTAAGTTCTTTTGGAGTTTCGTTTTTGAGTGCTCCGATTATTTTTTCGGAAACTTTTATGTTGTACTTTTTTATTATCTCCATTGCCTGATGAGATGTCGAACTATCAGGATACGCCGGACCAGAAGCGATACTGTCGAGTCTATCACCGAGTACATCTGAAAGTATCAAGGAGATAATTTTTGCAGGATAAACATGTTGAGCAAATCTTCCTCCTTTGACCTTTGATAGGTGTTTTCTTATGGTGTTTATTTCAACGATATTTGCGCCACTTTTCAGTAATTGGTTTGTCAAATCTTGCATTTCTTCAAGTGTTATACCATCAGAAGGTATTTCAAATAGCGCAGAACCACCGCCAGAAACTAAAAACAAAACGGTATCTTTTTCTGATAGATTTTTTGTCATATCAAGTACTCTTTGTGTTGCATAGATTGTATTTTCATCGGGTACTGGATGACCTGCTTCGTAAATTTCGATGCCTTCAATTTCGCCTTCTGAATGGTTATATTTTGTTATCACTATTCCAGATTTGATTTTATCTCCGAGTGTATCTTTCGCCGCTTTTGCCATGCGCCATGCGGCTTTACCTATAGCGATGAGGATTAGGTCATTTATTTCTTGTTTTGACAGAATATCATCAAGTTTTTTTGAAACTGCTTTATCAGGAAGAGAGGTGTCTATTACATTTTTGACAAGATATAACAGATCACTTTTTAATTTATTCATTCAAATCACCTCTTGAAAGTACAGACTATAGTTGTATTTTATCAAAATATTATGGATTCAATATACTTTGCCAAACTTTCAAGTGAAAGATTTGCCTTCCCTATTTCGAAATTTTTGTTGATTATTCTATTCAGTTCGTCTTTGTTATGGAGTAGTTCGTAAAGTTGGTGTGCTGTAGCGAACAATTGGTCTTTATCAATTTCGTAAAATTTTGTGTCATCATTAAGTTTGTATTTATCACCAAGTGATATAAATTCGAATCCAAGTTCTTTTATGTCACTCTTGTATACCGGATATTCGATGATAACTAAGGGTTTCTTGGCAAATACTGCTTCTATAAGTTGGTTGCCCCAACCTTCAATGACGGAAGTATATGTGACTACGTCAGATATTGCATAAGCGTCCCAAAATGAGTAATATTTTTCTTTATTTTCTATTTTTCTTTCTGGTCTTATCATATTGTGTATAAAGTTTACTTTATATGGCATTTTAGATGCTTTGGAAATGATTCTATTGTAATATTCAACCGATTCTTTTTCTGGGAAACCAGATAGTACCAAATGTATTTTTGACTTGTCTTGGAATAATTTTGAGAACTCTTCCACAAAGTCCAAAGCTATCTCTATAGCTTTTCTCTCGACAATTCTTGTTGCATGCAATACCACTATATCATCGTTTCGTATACCAAGTCTTTGACGAAGGTCTGAATTGTAATCGTCAATAGTCCATTCTTTTTGATTAAACTCAAAGACATTTGGTATAACAACAGAATCAATTCCTTTTCTTTTCTTTAGTTCATTTTGGGCAAGTTTGTTAATTGTTATGTGTTTTGAGTTTTCTATTTTCGGTGGGAAGTAACTTTCCAAGACTTGTTTTACAAAATCACACGTTGGATTACTGTATCTTTCCCTCTCCCAATAAAAATCATGGTTGTGTGTTATAAGCTTAGTCTTTGTGAGTTTACAATACTCAGTTAAAGCCATGGCGGCAGCAAGATTATATCCAAGAGACATGATGTTGTTAACTATAATCGTATCGAATTTTGGAAGTTGCATCATCTCATTCAATATCTCTTCGGTATAGTTCAGTAACTCTGTTTGGAATTCTTCCTCGGTTATGTCTAATTCTTCAAAAGCGTTCTTATGAATGAATTCATTTCTCTTATTTTTCATACTAATCGATGGTATTTCAAAACCGTCCAGCCCGTTCAAATCACCTGCTATAAAATATACTTGATGATCCATTTTCTCGAGGACTTTCTTCCATTTTTCCATTTCAAGAGACACACCGTCGGTTTCACCTACTCTAAAGTGCATTAAACCTATTTTCAATTTTGAACACCTCTCATTTTTTTCATTTGCTTTCATCGTATTTTTTCGGTTTTAATACTTTTGAGACTTCATCGAAATGTTCGAGTTTACTCTCGTATACTTTGCTTAAAAGCGTTCTGAAAAGTACTTCAACGACAGCTAGTTCTCCAAGGTTCCCTCTCAAAAATTCGTGATGTTCAAATTTTGTGACAGGACTGTACAAAACTAAGTCAGCTACTTTTGTAATAGGTGAGTCAATCCCTGCTGTAATACATATTGTTGTTGCTCCAACATCCTTTGCAACCTGAGTGGATTTAACAATATCTCTAATATTGCCGCTATGGCTTATGGATATGACCAAATCCTCGTCTGTTAAACCAGTCGCAACTATTACTTGCGTGTGTGGGTCACTGTATGAAAATGCAGGAAAACCAAGTAAAGAGAGTAACAAACTACCATAATGTGCTGGTACGGCTGAGAGACCTACACCAAAAAAGACTATGCGCCTTGCTTCAAGTATTTTTTCGACGGCTATGTCAACATTTTCCCCATTTAACGTATTTCTTAGCTTACCCAATGTATTGATGATTTCATCAACGTAATCATCGAGAGGGTTATTCTTTGACTCGACTATGTCTTTTACACTTGTTGTCTCCCGTGTCAGAGATATTTTGAAAGACTGGTATCCATCAAGTGAGAGTTTGCGTATCAAACGGTGTATCGTTGCTTCGCTGACTCCAATAATATTCGCAAATTCTGTAATTGAGTAGTGTATTACATCATCAGGTTTTTCAAGGATATACCTTGCAACTTTCTTTTCGGCAGGACTAAGCTTTTCATATATCGATGTTAGATAATCGAGTATCAGATTTCATCATCTCCCCTTACAAA
>CAZOAS010000071.1:0-4882 GCA_964577745.1 uncultured Fervidobacterium sp. | reverse complement strand
GCGGTTACAGTATCTATATCTCTTGTCTTTTCTACAAAATCGGCTACTCGAGCAAAATAGAATCCAAGAAGATCTACAACCGTATCCTCACTTTTTTCTTTTTTATATTTATTGGCAACTGTATAAACGATTTCAATCCAATCATCTATATCGATTGTACCTTTGCTAAGTACTTTACTCACTATTTCTTGGTTCAGATATCCAATTCTATCTTTTCTTTCAGAAACGGTTTCTATTGCACGTCTTTTCAGGTTTTCCAAGTCAACTTTTATTTCTTCTACAACTTGTGATGGTTGTGAACCGTAGACTTCAACATTTTCGATATTTCGAACATTTTTCCATATATGTTCGTATTCTATCATTAGGTCGAACAATGTCTGGACAACTTGTATGAACATACCTTGGAGATGTTTTCCCGGGTCTTTCACATCGTGAACTTTCGCACCAAGTGCCGCTTGTACAGGCTTTTTCCCTGATTCGTTGATGGCGATTGTCGTCATCCAGATGTCGATTCCGAACCTTGCTACATGCGTTTCCCAAGTTTTCTCAGGTTTTGAGAGATAGATATTAATAAGTTCTCCACTTACTCCAAAATCACCACCTATAGGCTGTCTTATTTTTATTCCGTAAAGTGAAGAAGTGAGAGGATAACATATATTATTAGTTATCGTGCCATCGTACTTATGTCTAAGATAAAGTGGAGTAACATAATGTGTTTTATTTGAAATTATAGGTTGAGCCAGTCTTTCGATCCACCAAGGCTCAACACTTCTTAAATCTGAGTCTAACATTATGAAAACTTTTGCTTGGGATTTGTGAGTGATTTCAAATAGTAACCTAATCGCACTGCCTTTTCCAGGAATACCATTATACCTCAAAGTTATCTTATCGACGCCTTCTGTGTTTGTTTCCATGAATACTTGTTGAGTTCCATCGGTTGAACCACCATCTGAATTTGCTATTAAACCTTTTAATCCCATCTCTCTAATCCCTTTAGCTGCTACGGATGCAACATGACTAATTGTGGTTGCGTTGTTATAACTTGGTATACCAACGACGATATCGTAGTTTTCTAAATCAGGAATTTCGTTAAAATATCTCATGATCTCATCTCCTTTCATAGATTATTGTCTAACTTCTGACTATTACATAGCTCTACAAGGTAATCTAATACTCTTCTTTTTGACCTTAACTTATTAAATTTCCAAAGTACATCTTCTATCTGTTTTGGCTTCTTTTTTATAAGCATTTTCGAAATTATTAATTCCAATTCTTTTCTTTTGAGAGTTGTATTTTTGTGTTTTAACATTAAATACTCACACTTTGTGGTTGTGACAACCGATCTAAGCTTTGCCTTTTCAGTATTTTCAGTATTTATTTGTTGAAGAATATCGTTTATTAATTTAATATTAGCGATCCGATTCTTTGAAAACTTAGCATTTTTACGATTGTTAAATTTATAATTTTTGCCCAATATATCGAGGATTGCAATCCTTGAACTGCTATGTTGGAGTCTTTCGTCGGTTTGCCATGTTGATCGTTCGATGAATTTATCAACAGATGTTTTCTTGATAGCGTAGGATCTTAATACTTCTAAGTGCTCTTGAAAAGGGTTAAATATAACAATTTCATCATCTGATATTGGTATCCATGGTGTTTTTACTTTTAACAACTTTACATGCAAATTTTTAGAGATAAATCTTTTTTCTTTGGATGAGTACTTAAAAATTATCGGTGGATTGTCAAACAATGAGAACCATTTGTAGAGTTCTTTAATATCTTTAAACGCATTCAAATAAAGACCTACTTCGAAATTCATTTCTCTACCAAGTAAATTTGCTTCTGGTACATATATCATTGGACCGGCATCTCCGGTTCGGTTCTCTATATTTTCCTTTGCGATCCAGTCAACAGATCTCAGAAGTGTTACACCAATTTCTTTCGAAAAACTCGTGTATTCTTTTATTCCCCTTGCGAATAATGAAAACATACCTTGAGAAGTCTCTACACCTACAAATCCCTGGAATGGAAAGACATTATTAATCCCTACTTCTCTTGCGGCAAGTAAAACACCTTTTATTTTCTCGTATGTTTCATCATCAATTTTGTTTTCCTCTGTTATAGGTCTTCTGACAATTTCAAATGGCATCTTAGCGAATACTTCGTTTATATTTTCCTGGAAGTTTGTTATCAACGAAAGTACGTAATTTTGTCCTTTTTCATTAAGAGTAGTTATCTTTAACTTTATCACCGGTGTTTCGTCGAATATTAATTTTTCATTGATTGTTATATCAATATCCTCAGATACGAGCCTTCTTTTTTGAGAGATCACTAAATTATGTTCACTCGAAAAATCAACTTTTAGTCCTTCGGGGTGTAATTTGAACAAGATAGGTTTTCTAACAGTTGTATACGTATCGCCGAGTTCTTTTTCAAGCATATAAGAAACGTAATATTCCACTTTGTTGTTATAGGGATTTCTGATTCTTAGTGTACCGGTTTCATCGATGCGGGCTTCGTAATAATTGTTTTTCCATATAATTTCCGATGTGTTTTCTAGATTGGATTTCTTGTTCCTTTTCAATTCTATCTTTGATATTGAAGTACCGTCGGTTCGTAATTTAAAATGATACTTTTCTGTACTATACCAAGTGTCATATTCACCATTGAAAAGGTTTAACGTATAATAACCAGAAGTTAAATTGGAATTATCCATTAATTTTTTAAGATTTTGAGAGACAATCTTAAGAGTAGTTTTATATAATTTCTTGAGTGTTTTTTCCATATCAGAATGTACAAAATCGATACCAACACCGGATATGTTATCGTGAATTAGATTCTTTAGTAACTCCTTCCATAAGACATCAAGATCGATTTTTTCTGTGACAAACCAATTCAGAAATTGGGCTGTATTCAGTATTTTTTCGACATAGTAAGCCAGTTGCTTTAGATAAATTCTTGTAGACAACGTACCTGGAAAAGTGCACGCATACTTTCCACTCAATTGTTCACGATAAATCACTGAAGGTTTAATAGAATCAAAGTTGTCAAACAAATCTTGAGGTTTAGACAGTACCGCAAGTTTATTCTTTAAAAAATTTTTCGGGTTTTCCGGGTTGGTATCCAGATCGTATCCGTCGAGGAGTGGTATATTACCAGAAATCGATAGTTCGGAGAGCTTTTCAATTTCAAGTTCAAACCTTTGATCGGCGTATTCTCTTGTTGAAGTTAGATTATATAGGTTTCTGTACCCACCTACAAGGAATACAGTTTTAATGGTGCTTCCATCACTTCCTACCCATTTTTTTTCGATCTCTGGTGTACCATTCACACCTCGCCATATTACCGCCTTGTCGATATTGTAAATTCTTAGAATTTGTGGCAATTGACCTGGAAAACCGAAATTGTCAACCATCCATGCTACAACGTCTGTAGGTTCATATTTGTAAAATTCATTAGAAACCTTAATGCCCAATTCGATATTTTTCATTATAGATGCTTCGTGAGCTATTCTGAAATCTATCTGTGCGTAAATAGGACCTAAAATAATTCTTTTTTGCTCGATTAATTCTTTTACTGTCTTTTTTAGTTTCTCATCTTTACAAGTATTCAAAAAATCTTCGATTATAAGTGTTTGCCCATCAAGCAAAAAAGTCAAATTTGAATTTTTCGGTTGATTAAAAAGTATTGCGAGATTTTCAAAAAGTCTCACAAGCCACCTATTTGTTATACTTGAAGGAGCAAACCATTCTCTATCCCAGTGAGTATGACAAATAATCAGACCTCTCAAAATAACCTTTCCTCCGTTTCTGGATTGAAGAAATGGACTTGATTAACTTCTATGTATATCTCAACTTCTTGATCTTCTTTGATTACCAAATCATATGGTATCTTTGCAACTATACGTTTTTCACTTTGAAGAGAGAAATGTATTATCGTTTCAGGCATCAACCTTTCGGAGAAATAAACTTTAGCCCTTAGTTTTAAAAATTCCGTTTTTGGTTCTTCTAATGATATGTTTTCAGGTCTAACTCCTGCAATGATCTTATTTATTCCAACTTCTCCCGGAAGCTTGAATTTCAATTCACCAAACTTTGCATACTGCTCACCGTTTTCAGAAACGACATCGCATTCGATAAAGTTCATCTGTGGTGAACCAACGAAACCTGCTACAAATATAGTTGCCGGCTTTTTGTATATCTCTTCAGGTGTGCCATACTGGATTATCTTCCCTTTGTTCATAACTGCGATTTTATCTCCCATAGTCATTGCTTCTACTTGGTCATGAGTGACGTAAATAGTTGTAACTTTTAACTGCTCATGTAGTTTTTTGAGTTCACTTCTCATCTTAACTCTTAGTAGTGCATCAAGATTTGATAGAGGTTCATCCATAAGTAGAACTTCAGGTTTGTGAACAATAGCCCTTGCGACTGCAACACGTTGTCTTTGTCCACCTGATAATTGTGAAGGATACCGATTTAGCAGTTCTGAAATATTTAAAAGATCCGCGACCCAATTAACCCTTTTTTCTATTTCAGTCTTTGGCACTTTCTTGAGTTTCAAAGGATACGCTATATTTTCCCTAACCCTCATATGAGGCCACACAGCGTAACTTTGAAATACCATCGAGACATTTCTATCTTTTGGTTGGAGTTTACTTACTTCTTTCTCGTTGAAGTATATCTCACCATCGGTTAATTGTTCAAGACCAGATATACACCTCATCAAAGTAGTCTTGCCACATCCAGATGGTCCAAGTAAAACAACAAAAGAACCCTCATCGATGGTAATGCTTACACCATCAAGTGCCTTTACATCTCCGAAGTATTTTCTTACATTTTTGACTACAATCTTTGCCAAGTGAATCACCTTCCTCGATTAT
>CAZOAS010000070.1:0-8453 GCA_964577745.1 uncultured Fervidobacterium sp. | reverse complement strand
ATTAAAACTGCCTTAATTGTGTGTTTTCTATTTTCCGCTTCGTCCCATACTCTCGATTGTTTACCTTCGATTACTTCAAATGTTACCTCTTCGCCTTTGACAGCTGGTAAACAGTGCATGAATATCGTTTCCGGTTTACCTGTCTTTTTCATTAGTTCTTCATTCACTTGATATGGTTGGAGTAATTTTCTTCTTTCGGCTGCTTTATCTTCTTCACCCATCGATGCCCAGACATCTGTGTAAATAACATCTGCACCTTTGACTGCTTCATCTGGATTGTCTGTGAATTCTATCTTCGCACCACTTTCTGCGGCAAATTTCATACATTCGTCAACAAGCCATTTTTCTGGTCTGAGTGATTCTGGTGAGCATATAACATAGTGCATTCCCATCTTTGCTGCACCAATCATCAATGAATTTGCCATATTATTCCTTCCATCACCCATGAAGACCATCTTTATACCTTTAAGTCTTCCAAACTCTTCTTCAATTGTTTGCAAATCGGCTAAAACTTGTGTTGGATGGAAGAGGTCTGTCAAACCATTGTAAACTGGCACACCAGAATATTTTGCCAAAAGCTCAACTGTTTCCTGTTTGAAACCTCTGAATTCGATAGCATCAACCATTCTACCAAGAACTCTTGCGGTATCTTCAATCGATTCTTTTGCACCAAGTTGGATATCTTGAATTGAGAGGAATATTGGATGACCGCCTTCTTCTGCGAAAGCTGTTTCAAATGCAAGTCTTGTTCTTGTGGATCTTTTTTCGAAAATCAATGCAAGTGTTTTACCTACGAATCTTTGATGTCTTACACCTGCCCTGCTCTCTGCCTTAACTTGTTTTGCAATGTCAAGAAGGTATCTTATTTCCTCTGGAGTGTTATCCATAAGAGAAAGAAGTGATCTACCTTTCATATTTACACCCATGTTCTGTTCCTCCCCGCTTTTAGTTTATAGTAACACATAAAAAATATACACGCTCTTTTTCTAATTTTCAAATGCGTCATCGTATAGCATACGATTGCATACTAAAGCATACGAAAAACTTTTGAAAAAATTCTTCATGAATTGCAAAAAATAGTAAAAAAAGTAACTGTTAAACAATAATCAGAACGTGTAACCAAATGAGAATTCGATTCCTTCAACTTTTGTATTATCTATTAGATAGAAACTGAAGAGTCCAGAGTTTAGAGAAAATGAACCAAAGTAATACTTCGCACCGATTCTGACTATACTTGTAATCTTCTCAAAACCAAAGTCGTTAATTGGCACAAACATACCACCCATACCATAGAGTGCTATAACTCCAAAATCTAACTTCACATCGTATTTTGCAATACCACCCAAAGAAAGATAGTACTTTTCAAGGTCTGTTGCAAGCAAAACTGTGAAACCACTTGTTGTATTTGGAGCATTCATAACAAGTGCTAAGGTGTTGAACTCAGCAGAGTAAAATAACTTATCTGCAAATGAATACATAACTCCTCCGCTTAACTCTGAACTAAACGAAAGCACTCCAGCAAGAAAAAACAAAACAAGTACCCATCTTAAAACCTTCGCCACATAAATCCCTCCTTAGGAATCATCATTTTTCAAGTTCGTTCTTCAACTCTTTAAATTTCTCTTCATCAGCGTAAATACGTACAAAGGTCTTCCCACCAACTGTGATTTTGAGCGGAAATTTCGTGAGTGTTTGAACTTCATGTTGAGTTATATTAAATTTACCTAACCCAGCGTACAATTTTGCTAAGGATGCTTCGGTAATTACCGATTCCGGTCTTAAAGATTCAACCTGACTCCTAAGTTTGAAATAATCAGTTAACCTGAGCCCTCTCTTACCAAAGTTTTTAATCAGCTCGTCAGCATTTTTGATTCCAGTTTTCTTTAAGTACTCCCTTTTCAAAACTATACTATAAATGTAATTAGCCTTTATCCCAAGTGTTTCTCCAAAAATCACGGCAAAATCCCTTGGATTTGAGTTCATAGCATCTATATTCTTGGAAAAAATAAAAAGTTGGGGAGGAATGTTAATAACGTGAGCAACTTTCTTTTCGCCGTTGATGATGACTAATTTATTAAAAACTTGGTTGTTACCGTTCATACTTGAATCGTTAGTAGTGTTTTCTGAAACAATATAATAAATAGCAAGCTCGTCCATACTAAATTCATCTGAATTTTTTATAGAAACTACTCGCATACCCACATAGAGAGCGGCTATGAGTATAATTATCACCAAAATGATAATCACAGGTTTAATATAATTCACTTCTTTTCTGCTTCCAAGGTATGACTTTTTGTTAGGTTTACTCTTTACTCTCACTTTTCATCCTCCTCCACAAATTTATTCCAAGTCTCAAGCGTGTGTGGCAATACGTAAAGATTAAAATTCAAAGCATACACAATCTTATTTTTGATAATCTCTTTGAAAGCCAAATCGATATCGTAAAACGCAAGCTCTCTTAGTTGATTAACTCTGTCGAATAACCTTGTAAGCTCAAGTGAATCGGCAAGGATAAGTGCTTTCGAATAAACTCCAAAATCAGGATGACCAGATGTGTGATAAGCTACACCCAGTAATACATCTTCATCATCTACTCCAAATCTTCTTTTTAAATACTCTGCGCTTATGAAACCGTGCAAAAGTATAGGTTTCTTTTCTAAAAGATCATTTAAATTTATTCCATAGCTAAGTGCCATTCTTTTTAACTTTTTCCCTTCAACATCTCTAAACAAATCATGCGCAAGTGCCATCGTTCTTAATTTATCATTTTCCAATTGATAACGTTTCGCAAGTCTTTCACAAAAATCCACGACACCGTAAACGTGATCCAACCGTTCCTTGGAAACAAGCAGTTTCACAGCAGTGTCAAGGTGTTTTGAAATCTTTTCGTAATCCACTCTACTCATGCGAACACTCCTTAAAAAGTCTCAAAAATGATGAAAATCGTAAGTAAAGTCTTCTATCGTGTGAATACTCTCAATGAAATTTTCGATGTTATCCATCTTCGATTCGCAATCACTTTCAGAAAGCGTTGCAAAAGCCAAGCCTATCATCATGTAATCTTTTGAATCTTGTCTTCCCGATTCTATCACGGATATATCAAATCTACTTTTTAATTCATTCACAAGCGCACGTACGATACTTCTTTTTTCTTTAAGTGAATTGACGCCGAACAATCTAATCAACACGTTGGCATATGCAACAACCATATAAAATTCCACCTCAAGTTCACATTTACAATTCCTCGATTATTACGTTATCGTTGGTATAAATGCATATCTCACCAGCTATTTTCATTGCCTCTTGAACTATTTTTCTTGCATCGAAATCTGTATTTCTTAAGAGTGCCCGTGCAGCGGCAAGTGCAAAAGGACCTCCAGAACCTATTGCCGCTATATCTTCATCCGGTTGGATAACTTCTCCCGTACCTGATAGTATAAGCAAGTGGTCTTTATCGGCAACAATTAACATAGCCTCAAGTCGTCTTAATGCTCTATCAAGTCTCCAATCTTTTGCCAGCTCAATAGCTGCTTTCAAAAGATTACCATTCCACTCTCTATATTTATTCTCAAACCTTTCAAGTAACGTCATAGCATCGGCGACTGAACCAGCAAATCCAGCTAAAACTTGCCCATCACCTATCTTTCTAACCTTTCTGGCGTTACCTTTCATCACGGTACTTCCGTATGTAACTTGTCCATCGGCCGCCATGACAACCTTACCATCTTTTTTTACAGCTAACACCGTTGTAGAATGCCATTGATTGTGTTCCATTACATCTCACCTCACGACATATTTTGAATCTTTTAGCTTCTCGATACCGCCTTCTTTATTCTGTTCATTATCGAAAAGAATATACCATATTCTGGTAGTTTTTCAATAACTGCGTACGAATAATTAGTCTTATCCAATTCTCTAAAAGAACGATACAAATTCTGTGCGATGGTGTATGGTTTTCCCATCTCACCGATTATATAAACATTAGTTGCGTCTAAAAGATAAGAGTCTCTTGTTTCCTTTGTACACATAATCAACACTTCGGTATTTTTGTATCTTAACAATTCTTCTGATGGGACTATCTCAAGATGTTTCTCAGGAGCGTAATGTCTGTACTTCATTCCCGGTGCTAAGGGTTTTTCATTTTCTTTTAATTGATAATACTCCACATTTCCAAAGAGTTCGCTCAACTCTTCAAGTGTTATTGGACCTGGTCTTAAAACTATCGGGACATCTTTTGTTAGATCTAAGATAGTTGACTCTATGCCAAAGGAACTCTCACCAGCATCGATTATACATTCGATTAAACCACTCAAATCTTCAATAACAGCTCTTGCATCAGTTGGACTTGGTTTACCAGAACGATTCGCACTTGGTGCTGCAATCGGACCAGCGCATTTAATCAATTTCTGAGCAACCGGGTGTGCCGGGATCCTGATACCAACACTATCAAGTCCAGCTGTAACTTCAAATGGTATTGTTTCTTTCTTTCTCAGCACAAAGGTTATCGGTCCCGGTGTCATTTTTCTGATGATATCGATATATTTCTCATCTATGTACGCATAATTTTCTATCTCATCAGCATCCGAAAGATGAACTATCAAAGGATTATCAGCTGGTCTTCCTTTTACTTGAAATATCTTTTTAACCGCTTCAGGATTTGTCGCAAGTGCACCAAGCCCGTAAACAGTCTCTGTTGGAAAAGCAACAAGTCCACCAAAGCGAATCACTTCGCAAGCGTACTCTATATTTGCATTATATACATCATCTACACGGATAACTAATGTGTTGAGCTTTCCCATATAAACCTCACCACTTCCCATCGTAAAGCATTTTGAATACATTCTCATACTCACGAACAATATTTTTATCTTTTGTAACCCATATCATCTCAACATTTTTGTGAAAACCACTCTCTGTATAATTCGTTGAACCTGTTATAAGTGTATTGTCGATAATAATGAATTTGTGATGCAGCATTCGACTGGTAATTACTTTTGTATTTTCCAATGGCACCTTTTTCAACCTACTTGTACTAATCCATTTATCAGTTACAATTCTTACATCGACACTTTTACTGGCTTTGTATTTAAGCACTGTCAGTATATTTAAATCAGAAAAAGCGTACACACATACCCAAATTCTTCTTTTCGACTTCAACAATAATTTTACTACATTTTCCTCAACTTTGTCTATTGGAGAAACTAAAAAGCCTTCAACCTTCGTAACTGTACCATAATCCCATATGTTGAGAAAAAACTTTCTAAATCGTTCAGAATACGATTGCGGAAAGAATATCAAATCGTTCAGTCCCGTTACGAGACCGCTCTCACTGAAGTTTGACGAACCGAACAAAACACCATGTTCATTTACCATAAACTTGACATGATGAAGTCCCTTCGAAAAATCGATTTTCGAAGGCAAATTAAGAACGGGCTTTTCCGAAACCACCCGCACATCGACACCAGAATTTTTCAGGCGTATCAATTCACTAACAACATCAGGATGGCTTACATCGAGAGCGGATACAAAAAGGTAACGTTCGGATTTTCTCACAAATTCCAGAACGTAATTCAGGGTAGGCCCGTATTCTGTAAAGTATACGCTTATACCGAAAGAAATCGTTGCGGTAATTAAAATTATTATTTGTAATGTTTTCAATATCTTATTCCAAGTATAGTTCATTAAATTCACCCGTGAATTGGTCATATCAATGTCAATCGATTTGGAATTTCTTAGACCTGAAAAATATTATCAACGAAGAAATCAATATATAAACCAACGGTATCAAAACGTGCCCAGATTCGAATGAGTTCATAGCTTTGACGCTTCTCATGCTGTCAACAGTGTAGGTAATAGGCATTATTTTCGCCAATGTCTGTACAACTGAATGAGTGAATTTGAGTGGTATGTAAAACCCACCTATGAACATCTGGACTTGGAAAAATATCTGTTGGAATGCGAATAAATTAGAAGACTTCTTTATGAAACTCATTAACGCCAATATGAATGATATCATAACGAAACTTGAAAGGAAGAGGTTAAATGTAACACTTGGAATATATCCAGCAATATCCACACCTTTGAAATAGGCATAAATAGAAAGAACACCTACTCCGATGAAAAGCTCAATTACATTGACAAGTGCACTGAGCACGTATAGAGAAACGATATTCCCTGGAGCAACCAAAAATTTTCGGATTATCTTTCTGCGGTGGAAGTATTCGATATCGTTCATAAACCCAAATAGAAACACAGAAAGTATAGCCATTCCAATAACACCAGGATATATGAAGTTATTATAATCGTAGCTGTTTTCAGATAATTTGTGCTCATTTATTTGAACACTTTCCAGTGTATCCAACGATTCAAAGATTCCACTGATGATATCTCTGGCGAGTTTTGAGCTATCCCTTACGGGGATATAGTACACCTCAATCGGAACTTTTCTGAGCAATTTTGTGCGTTTGAGTAAAAGTGCAGATGTGTAACGTGAATCGAAATTTTCTGGTAGTACAACAACCAAGTCTAAATTGCCTCTTTCAAGGCTTTTCTTAAAAGTTTCAAGTGAATCAGAATTTCCTTCAGGATTTATAAACTCAACGTTGAATTGTTTGATATTTTCAAATATTTTTTCTAATGTTTGACTTTTTCCGATTATTTTAACTTTCATCTCAACGTTTTCTTCTATGTTTCCAAAAATTGTTGTGAGGATTATAAAAAGAATCGTCGGAAAAATTGTGAGCCAAAAAACAGATTCTTTTGATCTAATAAAAAGTACTTTGAAAAGTGAATCGAAGACAACCAAGTTTCTTCTCATCCTAATCACCTAATTCAGCTAATTTAGTCAATTTTCCTACCTGTTAATTTTAAAAAGACATCCTCAAGTGTTGGATGACGCACAACGAAGTTGTACACACCATTTTTAAGAAGAAATTCGATAGCTTTCACAGAATCGCTAACGTACATGTACGCATACTCACCTGCTATTATAACCTGATAATCAGTTTCTCTTAATTCTTCGAACAAGTAGGCAAATTCTTTTGGAAATTCGATTATGGAATTCAAACCAGAAGAAACGATAAGTTCCTGCGGTGAGCCACTTGCTATGATTTTACCATGATCCATAATGTAAACTTTATCTGATAATTGATGAGCTTCATCCATATAGTGAGTTGTTAAAACTATTGATTTACCAGCATTTTTGAATTTCAGTATTATATCCCACAGATGCCTTCTGGCGTGTGGATCGAGTCCTACAGTTGGTTCATCCAGAAAGACGATATCTGGATCGTTTATAAAAGCAAGAGCAACGGCAAGTCTTTGCTTTTGACCACCAGAAAGATGTCTAACGCGTGTCTTTTTCTTTTCGACAAGTTCAAATGTCTCAAGGATTTCTTCAATTTTTAAGCTTTTAGAATAGAGTGAAGCAAAGAGCTTAAGCGTTTCGATTACCGTCAAATCCTCAAATAAGAAATTTTCTTGGAAACACACACCTATTCTGTCTTTCACTTCATCGTTAACACTATCGTATTTACCAAAGTAAGTTACTTTTCCGTCGTCCTTTATACGTAATCCTTCGATAATTTCGATGGTTGTCGTCTTACCTGCACCGTTAGGTCCAAGTATAGATATTACTTGCCCTGGCAAAAGCTCAAAAGAAACACCATCGACAGCTTTAACGGAAGGATAGTATTTTTTAAATCTTCAACTCGCAAAATTGGAACTTGAGTTGACGCATCTGGCAAAGTAATTCACCTCTTCAGTTTGATGGTTTCAAAAACTTTTTTGTGGCGTATGACCCTACGGATAGTCCTAAGATAACAAAGAATATGTTAAGAACAAAGAAGGTAGGATCGCTTAGCGAATCCACTTCGTACACTTTTTGAAAGAGCATATGTACATACCTTGGTGGCATGAAATAAGAAAGTATTCTGAGAGACTTTGGTAAGTAAGCTATGGGGAAGTATACACCCGAGAAGAATATGAAAACTGTGTACAAGAGTGAAGATACACTTTGAGCAGATTTCTTAAACAGCAAACTTAAAAGTACTCCTACGGATAAATTGAGCATCACAGACGCTATGACAACGAGCAAAAACGAGGGTATATAGCTTGGTTTAACAAATAGATTCACTCCGTACACGATTTTTGAAAGGATAAGGATTAAGACTGATGAGATAAAACCAGTTATGATCTGAGCACCCGTGGAACTAATTAAAAGAGATAACGGTTTAACTGGAGTAACGTTGAATCTCCTAAACAGACCGTACCGAACGTATGTGGAGAATATACTCACACCAGCGTTCATACCAACGGAAAGCAAGGAGATAGATATAACACCTATCATTATGTACTCAAGCTCATTTAATTCCCTTCGTAATTTTATCTGATGTTCTACAATCTCAAAAACACTCTTTTCACCTTTCGCAGAAAGATACTTATTTCTGAATAGC
>CAZOAS010000069.1:0-8496 GCA_964577745.1 uncultured Fervidobacterium sp. | reverse complement strand
CGAATGTTCATTGAAGAGTATTTCTGCGATAAGTCGTTCGTCTTCGTTTAGAAGCCCCGTTAATATATTCAGATGTTTTTTGAACGTCGTACCCGGTACTATCGTGTTATCGACACGACTACCGAAAACAAACGAAGCGATGAATGGTATACTCAACGAATACGCCATCATCTCATCGTGTTCATCGAAGGTCAGATAGAAAAATTTCATCGAATATCGTGCGAAGAATTCCTCAAAAAGCATCATCGTCTCTTCATCTGAACCTTTAATAAATATCACATTCTCCCCTTGGATTTTATCCATCTTGGCGAACGTTGGTCCAAACATCGGATGGAAAGAAACGAATTTACGATTACAACTTGCATAATACTGAGCCAATATACCCTTAACTGATGCGATATCACACAGTACCGTCTCTTCGTTTGTAAAGCTTTCGATACTCTTAAATGCATCTACCACATTGTCAAGCGAGACACAGTTTAAAACCACAGACGGAGCTTGGTCTAAGACACTTTCGATTGGTACGTTCATGTTTTTATCGTATCCCAAGACTTTCCAACCGTTGTATTCTGGATTATTTGCAAAGAACTTCTCAAGACTGTCCTTAAACCACTTCCCCATCTTACCAAGCCCAAGTACAAATAAAATATTCTCAGCCATCTTTATCACCATCCCAAAATGTATCGTTCGTATCTTTAAACCTCATCGTCGATTTCAAAAGAATCGTACAGACCGAGTAATCTGAGTTCTTTCGTATGTGCTTGAAGTATACCTAAGAACTCTTCGATATTTTCTACGTTAGTTGTTTGAAAATCAACGAAGAATCTGTATTCGTTCGGTTGATTTCGTGAAGGGAGCGATATTATCCTTGTTAAATTGATTTCACGCACTTTGAAAAGCTCAAGCACGGTAAGTAATGCACCAGGTCTATCTTCGAGTAAGAAGGTTACAGCGCATTTTGAACCGTTTTTATTCATATGTTTTGAGAGTATCCAAAATGACGTTCTGTTGTGTGAGTAATCTTGTATGTTGTCTTTCAAAATCTCAAGTCCGTAAATCTTAGCCGCCAGTGAACTTGCGATTGCCGCTGCGTTCGTGATACGTTCGCTTGATAGCTTTCTTGCCGCACCGGCGGTATCGAAGAATTCGACTGGTTGCAACGATAACCGCTTTAAGAAATTGCGACATTGCGCAAGCGCTTGCGGATGCGAGTAAACGAATTTTATCTCTTTTGGATCACCTTCAGGTAAGATAAGCAAGCAATGGTTAATCGGTAATGTGACTTCCGCTACAACATTTAAATCACTCTCAAGTAATGCATAAGTCGCCGAATTAATCGGTCCTTCGAGTGAATTTTGAACGGGAAGTACACCGTAATCTAAGATTCCACTTTCCACGTTCTGTATAACTTCCTCGAACGATTTGAACGGTAAGGTTGTGAACTTCTCAGCGTTGGTAATGCGGGCAAATTTTAAACCGGCTATCTCACTGTAAGCACCGTGCTCACCTTGGAAACCTATCAATTTGATATCCGCCGACTGAACTTGTTTACTTCGATTAATAATTTTTTGGTACAACTCAACGCAAAACTCTTCTCCAACCAAGAGATTAGCGCACAATTCACGTACATGTTTTAAGACTATCTCCTCACGTTTTTCATCGTATACGTGTTCTTTTAGCCTTCCGATTTTAACAGCCAACTCAAACCGTTCGTTGAGAAGTTGAATTAGCTTATTATCCACCGTATCTATCATTTCTCTTAATTTCTCAATTTGCATCTTCTTTTCAACGTTCTCCATACAGTCTTCCCCCTTAAATCGATATTTTCAATATTTTCAATGTACATCGTAAGCTTGAGCGATGAGCTTAAAATCGGCAAGTACGATTGAAGTCATCGCCTCAACAACTGGTGGTACTCTAAGTGCAAAACACGTATCGTGTCTCCCATTTATCACCAATTGCTTTTTCTCACCCGTTCGCATATCGAAACTCTCCTGTGGTATAGATATACTTGCCGTTGGTCTTACAGCGATTCTGAAAACAATTTCATTCCCGTTCGTTATCCCACCATTTATTCCTCCAGAATTATTCGTCTTTGTACGTCCGTGTGATTCGTACTGGTCGTTGTACTGTGAACCTCTCATACGTGCGCCTTCAAAACCAATTCCGAACTCTATAGCCTTCACACCAGGAATCGAAAACATCGCATGAGAGAGCATACTCTCAACGGAATCAAAAAACGGCTCACCCAATCCAACTGGTACATTCTCAACTACGCAACGTATAATCCCCCCTACGGAATCGCCATTCTGAAAAGCTTCACTTAAAACTTTCCCAAAATCTCCCTTATACCCGCCGATTTCTACAATGTGAGCGTGCACATTCATTGGAGAGATAACCTTCTTAGCTATCACACCAGCGGCAACGATACCCGTTGTAAGCCGTCCTGAAAAATGCCCACCACCTCTGTAATCGTTGAATCCTTTGTATTTTGAAAACGCTACGAAATCGGCATGTCCCGGTCTTGGGATATAACGTATATCCTGATAATCTTGAGACCTTGTATCTTTATTTTCAAACCTTATCAACACAGGTGCACCCGTTGTGTACCCGTTGAACACACCTGATTCTATAACCGGTTCATCCTCCTCGACACGTTTTGTCGTACCGAACTTCCCACCTTTGCGTCTTAGCAAATCCTTTCTGAAATCGTCTTTTGAAAGTGGTATACCCGCCGGTACACCATCGATTAACACACCAACCGAACTACCGTGCGATTCACCGAAGATACTCACACGAAAAAGCCTACCAAACGTATTCACACAATCACCCCACAATAGCCCCTATCTGTTCAAAGAAATTTGGAAACGACTTTGAAACACACGAAGCGGTTTTTATAACCGTGTTCATCTTGGTCTTCAACGCCAACACAGTCCCAGCCATCGCTATCCGATGGTCTTTGTACGAATCAACCGTTACTATCTCATCGGCACGTGTGAAATCTCTTCCCAAGCCTTTTACAACGAACACATCATCTTGCACTTGATTTTCCACACCAAATGTATTCAAAAGCTTACTCAATGCTTCAAGCCTGTTACTTTCTTTATATCTTAAACGCTCAACACCACGCACCTTACTCTCACCATCGCAAAACGATGCCAAACACACAAGCGGTGGAACAAGATCCGGGCAATCACTTGCATCGAACTCAAAAGCCTTTAAAACATCGTAATCTTCTATGCTAAACGTATTATTTTCGTAAGTCAAACGAACACCTACTGATTCAAGAACATCCAATATCGCCCTGTCACCTTGCTTTGAATCTATCGCCAAATTCGATACATGTATATCAACACCTTCTTTCTTCAACAACACACCTAAGACCAACAAAAACGCTCCACCAGACCAATCACCTTCAACGTTGAAATCAATTGCGCTGTATTTCTGATTACCACGTATCTCAAAAGTTGTGAAATTCCCATTGTGAAAAACATCGACACCGAACTTTCTCATCGTATCGATAGTCAATTCTATATACGGTTTACTTGATGGATTTTCCACTATCAAATGTGAATCATCCGATAACAACGGCAACGTCATCAACAATCCAGAGAGCATCTGACTTGTCAAACTTCCATCGATACGTCCTTCGTTTGGTATCAAATTACCTGTGACAGTCAGTGGTAATTTACCATCCGTTGTGTGCACATTCAAACCGAATTGTTCAAGTTGCTCAGTCATATCAAACGGTCTTTTCAACAACGACCCCTCACCGGTTACTACCTTTTCACCCTTTATCTGTCCAAAAAGCCCAAGCACCGGCACGACCATCCGTGCGCATAAGCCAGATTCTTTACAATTCACAACGAGTCTTTCGGAAGAATACTTTTTGAATGGTGCTAAACCAGATATTTCAACGTCCATAGACGAACTATCTGAGTTTAACTTATTCACTTTCACAAACCCACCGAGAGTCTCAACAACACCAAGCGTCGCTTTAACATCATCACAAGTCGATAACCTTCTCAAGACCATATTCCCATCAGATAACATCGCCGCAAAGATGGACCTAATCGACTGACTCTTCGATGGTGGGGCATGTAAAATGAACTCATCTTGTATTAAATTTCCATTTTTAAAAGATATCCTCAGCTCATCCGAAACAGCATCGTATTCAAATGCATTAAACATAACTTCCCAACTCCCTTTGTAATCTCTCAGCAACCTGAGATACGTTTAGCCTATCGACAGGTAAGACCAAATCAGCTACGGAGAGATAATATTCCAAGCGATTTGAAAGCAAATTATCCATCTTACTTACCAATTCCTCAAAACTATCGGAACTCAAAAGCGGTCTATTGTTTTTTCTAAACACCCTCTTTGCACACTCTTGAATATCACTCCACAACCAAACAACGTGCCCTTGCTTTAAAATGCGCCTATTTTCCTCACGCAATACAACACCACCACCGGTTGAAACAACCACACGCTCAAATTTGGATACCTCACTCAAAACCTCCGATTCAATTTTTCTGAAATACGCCTCTGAGTACTTTGAAAATATATCGTTGATACTCATTCCAACACGCTTTTCAATCAACTTATCCATATCCACAAGTTCAAAACCAAGCGCACTTGCAAGCACCTTACCAACTGTGGACTTCCCACTTCCGGGCATCCCAACAAGATAAACAATTTTCCCTTTCCTATCGGTTCTATCAAGAGTACCTATCTTCTTAAAGAGTGCATCGTAAACAGAATCATCGATATTTGTTTTTGTGAAAAATCTGAAAGCTTCCAAAGCCTGTTTAATCAACCACACTTCACCTGGAATATACACACCACCATGCACATTCACACGCTTTCTGTAATTCGCATCGATGAAAACCTGATTATCATCAAAATCAAGAAGACTAAAGTTTTCCGGATAGTCAGATAAACAATTAACCACGATATCAAACGACTTATAAACCTGAATAAACGTATTTAAACGTTCAGGAAAAACTTCAAATCTTTTGGACAATTCATACGCCTTTTCGTACGTTCTATTGAAAAGAGTAACCTCCACATTATCGACATTTAAAATCTTCAGTGCAACCAACACAGCCTGTGCAGCACCACCAGCACCAAGTAAAGCAATTCTCAACTTTTTACCATTTAACCTTTCAAACAAAGAACCCAAAATCGAAACCAACGCACTCACATCTGTATTTGTGCACTCCACTATCTTTCCACTATTAAAAAGCACGCAATTAACCGACTCGCTCAGCAAAGCTTCCTGAGACACACTTGCACCATTTGATAGACAAAGCTCATACGCACGCTTTTTGAAAGGCGAAGTAACATTCACTCCATGGATACCCAAATTCCTTGCCACATCGCAAATCTCATCGAATTCATTAAGGCTTAACTTTGAATAATAACCTTCTATACCCGTTTTCTTGAACAACTCACCGAAGATATCTGGACTTTTACTGTGGTAAATAGGTGAACCAACAACAAAAAACTTCTTCAAAACCCCACCCCCGTATTCTCAACGTATTTTCAACCTTTGTAAAAGTAATCTTTCAGTTTTCCAAGCATGAACTCATCGAGACTTTTGAATGCATTCAACAACTCATCGTAACTTGGCTGACCAGGTGCGGTTGGTGTCAGTGCAGCAACGTAAGTGAACGGACTACCGAAGACAGGAGACAAAAGACGAACCAATCTTCCCATCTCACCCATACCAACAACAATCACACGTGGTGCACAGATTTTCAAAAGATTAAGCACATCCTCTTCATTGTACACAAACGTTGCAATCTTCACATAATCAGCTTCAGAATTAAAACCGGTAAATAAACTATCAACCTTTTCTTTTAATCGTGTCAGCTCTCCCGTTGATTGGTAATCATGGAACGAGCGTATATATTTCACAGAAGAACCCTTTAAAATCCTTTCTAATTTCAATTGATAACCATTATCAAAACTCTCATCGACATCTATAAACTCTACATTACACTCAACAGCCGCTTTGATTATCTCGAAACATTCATCATCGCTAAGCTTCCCACTTCGGCATGTCACAATACACTTGTTCTTTTTCCTTCTTAGAAAACCTTTCAACTTATCTATAATCTCCCCAACATCCGACGTGCCGAAATCGATTAAATCCACCCTTATTTCGTAAAACGGATACCTCTCATCGAGTTCATCGAGTAACGTATAATGACAACTCCCTATACTTGCACAGATGTACTCTCTGAAATCTGATTTCTCAACACCCATCCCAGCACCTCCAAAAATTTTCCCTTTTCCACACTCACCACACTTGCCTTTCCTATCTTCTCCACACTTACCAAATCAATCTTCTCATCGTTACTCTTCTTATCGTGCAACGCAATTTTTAAAACTTCATCAATATCTTTTTCACTCAACTTAATGTAAACGGGCAAATTCAATGACTTAAGCAAATTTGCCATACGCACGGATATATCTTTATTAATACCAAACAACACACTTCCAACGATACTCTCAATCACCATCCCCACACTAACAGCGTAACCGTGCTTTAAACCATATTTCAACTCAATCGCATGACCGACTGTATGCCCAAAATTCAATATCTTTCTCAACGCATTATCGTGCAAATCATCGCTAACAACCTTCACCTTCACTTGCACAGCCATCTTCACAATCTCCAATAAATTCTCAGATAAATCCTTCTCAAGCGTCTCAAAAATTCGTTTATCACCAATCACACCAGCCTTAACAACCTCAGCCAAACCATTTCTAAACTCATCATCAGGTAACGTCTTCAAAAATTCAGGTGATACATACACAAACTCAGGCAAATTCACCGTACCAACGATATTTTTGTACACACCCAGATTCACACCATTCTTACCACCGATAGCCGCATCGACCATAGCCAAGAGCGTTGTAGGAACAAACCCAAAACGCAACCCTCTCATGTACGTCGAAGCTACAAAACCCGTAATATCACTAACCACACCACCGCCTATCCCAATCACATACCAAGACCTATCAACACCACATTCGATAAAACTCTCATACACACGTGCAACCTTTTCCAAACTCTTACTCTCTTCACCTTTCAAAACAACCATACAATTTGGTCTGAGCATATACAAAAAATCACAATACAATGAACTAACAACCTCATCGACAATCACACAAACCTTCTTAGAAATCTTCTCCAACTCACGAACAAGAGAACTTAAAGTATCGAAAAACACAATCGACGAATTCAACAGATTAATAGAATCCGAAAAATCAGCCATTACACCTCACCTCAGATGCCTTCAACTCCTCAGAATCACTGAAAGACTCCATCGTTTTTCTAATAGCCATCACCCTCTCCACAAGCACCTTAAATTGCTCAGGAGTGAGTGCTTGCTCCTTATCCGAAAGAGCCATCTCTGGACAGATATGCACTTCAACGATTATCCCATCGGCACCAACGGCAACGGCAGCCTGTGCAAGAGGAGTTACCAAAGAAGACTTACCAGCGGCATGCGAAGGATCCACAATAACAGGCAGGTGTGTAAGCTCCTTCAACGATGGTACAGCACTGATATCAAGCGTGTTACGTGTGTAATTCTCAAAAGTTCTTATACCCCTTTCACACAAAACCACATTACTATTTCCCTCAGCCAAAATATACTCCGCACTATTCAACAAATCACTGAGAGTCGAATGCATACCCCTTTTCAAAAGAACAGGCTTATTCACCTTACCAACTTCCTTCAACAAAGAGAAATTCTGCATATTCCTTGCACCAATCTGAATCATATCGGCATACTCAGCAACCCAGTAAACGTCCCTTGGATCAAGTACCTCAGTAACGATAGGCAATCCTGTTATCTCCGAAGCCTTCTTAAGAATCTTTAATCCCTTCAAACCAAGCCCCTGGAATGAATACGGCGACGTACGTGGCTTGAACACCCCACCCCTAAGCATCTTTGCACCAGCTTCTTTCACAGCGATAGCCGTCTGAATTGTTTGTTCTTCGCTTTCGACCGCGCACGGACCAGCGATAACAACAAACTCTTCACCAAACCTAACACCGGAAATATCGACCACCGTCTTGTGAGAACTATCAACCTTAAGAGCGTACTTCAAATTTGCCATAACCTCCACCTCCACAAATTAATTGTCTGAAAAACTAATAAAAAAACCGTGGGTGCACTCTTACTGTGCACCCACGGTTTTTTTTAACTTCTCCTGGTGGTTTTGTCTACGACAAAACAGCAGGAGACCGTAGGTGCACTCCTGCATAATAAAACCACCAGTATTTGTTAGATATATTAAGGATTAAATTCAAAGCCTTCACCAAATCGGAAAGTTTTCCTTTAACTACACTTTCCAAAAACGTTCCTCCTCACATTCAAAGTCGAAAAAACACTTATTTCTCTTTTTATTAACAAAAACCGAACTTTTTTTAAATTTTATCACATATTTCTCTTTTTGTCAAACTCTATCTCAAAATTA
>CAZOAS010000068.1:0-8680 GCA_964577745.1 uncultured Fervidobacterium sp. | reverse complement strand
GTAACAAAAGTGTTAAGAGCTCAGACAGTGGTAGATACATAATATTGCCTGCGCAGGCTAACCAAGAATCAGTCTTATAGTTTGGGGGTGTAAAGATGAAAAAGTTATCTGTAAGGTGGATAGTTGGGGAAAATGAGCAAGGTGAACCAATTTATAAAAGACAAACGTTGACAGTTTCTGATAATTTCACAACGACGGATGCACAAACGGTTGTAAATATCTTTGATAAATACTCAAAGTACACATGTGAAAGTGCACAGATTGTATCTACAGAAAGTGTGGGTGATGTCGAATGAAAAGGCTTAGCTTATTGTATAGAGGATACGAAAACGGTAAAGCAAGAGTTCATAGAATAACCATACCAGAGCCGATTGAAAATATAGATGTCTCTGAACTTACACAAGATATGCAAATGTTAAAGACGCTGAACGTAGTTCCTCAAAACTTCGAACCAGACGAAGCAAGGATAACGGAAAGCAACATACAGGTACTTGTTAATCTAATTGAATAAACTTAATGAGTATTCATTTTACCCTTGGTTGGTGATTGTGATGAAATGGATTTGGGATATCGTTAGGTTGTTCATGTACCTTGTTGAGAGACCGGGCGAAGGAGAAAAGAAAAAGCAAGAAGTTATGGAACTGATGGACGAACTCTACGAAGACCTGAACTTACAAATTCCCGTTGAACTTTACCATTCGATTGTGTCAATTGCAATAGATTACTTGGCATTGGTGTTGTTTTAGTTGAAATATTAAAAAAGTCGGTAGCTTTTCAGCTACCGACTTTTTTATTTTTTCACAAAGATGTAAGCATCATCGAGTTTATTGTGCGAGATTAGATGTCTTTGTACGTACTGTCCGCAATTACTACCGATTTTATTTTCTTCAAGCTCGCCAACACTTATGATAACTTCGTATCCGCTACTTTTTAACTCCTCAACAAAAACACAATGCCTTAAAACAAGTCCATCACCTGTTACATCTGAGTTCAACCCATTTTCTATGGACCTGTAAGTGGGGTTTACTGGAGTTATCTTAATCAAAAATTTTTCTGGGTCGAAATATTTTCTTATTGCATTCGATTGAACTATATTTTCTCTGGCAAGTGCAAAATTGAGTGTGATTTTTCTGTCTCCATCTTTAAAGAACCTTTCGCCGTACTCAGCTATCTGCTTAAAATTCCACTTTTGAACGGGGATAATTTTGTCTCTTTGACTTTCATCCGTGCTATGTATCGAAAACTGCATCTGAAATCTACCTTTATAGTACCTGTCTTTAATTTCAATTAACCTTTCGAACCAACCATCTCTACCAATTGGTGCCACAGTACTAATCGATGGCATCAAACCGGGTGCATCTATAAGCGTTGGTAAAGTATCAAGTACACTGAGCACGTTGTCGTTTAGTGAAGGTTCACCAACTCTGGCAAACTGGATTTTGAACTTCTTGACAGGTACACTTCTTCCAAACCTTTTATCGACTAAGAAAAGTATTTGGTCTAACATCTCCTCTTTAGTTAACTTCCTCTTGTAATAACCTCCCGCATCACACATCATACAACCAATCGGACAGCCATCCATAGTCGAGATAATGAGTACCCATTTCTCTTCCCGCGGGATTGGTGGCTGGACAGACTCAACAAATTCAACTAAGGCACCTTGTGAGGTTTTTGCCAAATAAACCATTGCGATATCTTCTTTACCATATGATTCAAGAACTTCCAAATTTGTTACGCTCATAAAGTGAATCAAACCTCCCGGTGATTCGTTTGACTATTTTTACCATTTAAGCGTAAACTCTTCCATGATATTTAGCTTTCGAACAATCTCCATGGCACACCTTATCCCATCACCAATAGCGATAGAAGACTGGCGAAAATCGATATGTGCTGCATCTCCAATTATATAAACTTCTTGAACATTTTCAAATGCTGGTAAGTTGATTTCACGACCTATGGAGATTAACAGAGCGTCAAATATCAATTTTTCTTCGCCAACTGTTATTTTTATATTTTCACCGTTGTTTTCAACGTTTTCAACAGGGCTGTTTAATTTAATCTTTACTCCAAGAGTACGTGCTTTTTCAATCAATTTTGGAACAGCTTTAACACGATTGCTTCTGACAAAAATCGTTGTATCTACACCTCTCAACGTTGCATGCACTGCCCCATCGAATGCAACATCTCCACCACCGTAAATAGCCAATTTTTTTACATTAGATGGTAAATCCCTGTACTCGTATACAACACGGTCACTAACTTCAAAGTCGATGAGTCTTTTAGGAATGGTACCACTTGCAAGAACAATTATATCAGCCTGATACTGACCGTTTTTCCCGATTAACCTTTTCCCATTGACACACGATATCTCATCAAAAACAACATCTATCTCACTTTCCAAGACAAGTTTCCTTAATTTTTTTACTAATTCAACTCCACTGGCTGGTTCAACCAACGGAAAGTTTTCAACGTACCACGCATTTTCAATCAACCCACCGATGGAGCGCTTTTCATAGATTGTAACGTTTATACCGTATCTTTTAAGCAAAAACGCGCAAGCAACACCGGCAGGTCCACCACCCACAATTCCAACCTTCAATCACTATTCACCTCAGTAGAACCTTAGAACTTTATTTCCTAATTTCGAAAGACCATACGTCACCTATCGTAACACCATCGTGTGGGTCTTTTGCAACCACGTACCAGTAATAAACACCTGTATTATTTATCGGAGCGTTAACATACTTGTTGTTTGTAACAAGAGGCATAACACCCTCGAAATTCGGATTCTGGCTTATGTAAACTTCGTAAGTTATCCTATCTTCATCTGGATCACTTGCATTCCAACGCAAAGGTATAGTCGTTTGTGTGGAACTTACGGTAACAACTTGTCCATCTTTTGGATCTGGGTCACTTGGCCAAAGCGGAGCTGTATTTGACTTTGTGGTAAATCTCCAAGTATCGCTGTAGGCGTAATTACCAAACGGATCCTTGACTTCCACTCGCCAGTAATAAGTTGTAACCGGTTTTAATCCATCCACGGTTATTGAAATTTCATCACCTGTTTGATTTTTAACTGTTTGCAATAAACTCATTTCATCAGCTCTACCGATGTAAACGTAATATTCAAGATCAGCCTTATTATCATCTGAATCTGAACTGGCTCTCCATCTCAGAGATATGTTATTGAAGTTTAAATTATTCTGTCCGTTACTTGGTGCGATCAATACAGGTGCTGTTGGTGGGAACTTTGTATCTGTAATCTTAAACGTCCAAACTGGACTTTCAACTGGGTCGTTGTAACCATCCTTTGCAACAACTTTCCAGTAATATCTCTTTCCAAACTCAAATAGTTCAGTGGTTGAATAATTACTTGTTTTCAAATCTGACGCTTTTAGTTTCAAATTATCAGGACTCTCACCCATATACAAGTCGTATTTTAATTCATCACCATCAGGGTCAGAACAAACCCATGAGAACTGTTCAATTCTGTTTGGTAAAGGTTTCTTGCCTTCTATATCATCTCCTGGTAACGGATCCGACGGTACTGTTGGGGGATTATTTCTGTACGTTTCAAATGAGAAAACCGGACTTGTTGCGTTTGCACCGTTTCTATCTATGGCAACCACGTACCATTCGTATCTTTGTCCAACTTTGAAAAACGTTGCAAGCGAGCTAAACTCAAGCTCCGGATTATTCACCGGATACATACTTCTTTCAGAAGTACCGCTTCTTATTACAAATTTGTAATTCACAAAATCTTCATCTGGATCGTTGACTGCATCCCACTTAAATTTCAAAGAAGAAACCTTGGCTATATTCACTCTACTCTTATCCGCTGGTTCTAACAAATTTGGGGCTGGAGGTGGAGTGTTTACTTTCGTTCTAAACGAAAATTGCTTGGAGAGTTTTTCTCCGTAAGTATCGTAAGCTTCTATGAGTAATATGTAATTTGTGTTTGGTGAAAGCTCTGTTACTGATAGTTCTGTTGTTGGATTTAAACTTAACAATGCTTTACCCTGTTGAGCTCCCTCCGGATAAAGATACACTGTGTATTTTAGTTCTTCGTAATCTCTATCAGATCCACGCCATTTTAAAAGCAAATTATTGAATTTCACATTCACTGCTTTGTCTTCTGGTGATAAAAGTTCTATTCTTTCAGGTGGTTCGTTTGGTTTTGTCGTAAATTCAGCCTTAGCGGATAGCGCAACCCCACCCCATCTATCCTTTGCTTCAACTGTCCATTTATATGTCGTCATTTGTTTCAAATTCCTCGCCAAGTATGTATTTGTTGCAACCGTTGTTTCGATGTACGGTTTATCTTCTTTATCTTTTTCGTATATTCTGACAACGAAAGTCAAATCATCGTCGTCAATATCTTCAGCTTTCCAAGTCAGTCCAAGCATTCCGAATGGATGATTAGAAGTGCCGTCCGGGAGTAGTCCAGACACAGTAGGAGGAGTATTTTTTCTTGTTGTAAATACCCATTGTGCGCTTGATTTAGAATCGTTGTTTGTTAACCTAACGTACCACTTGTACTTCTTATCTGGAGAGAGAGTCCCTTTCGGTATTTGCACTTCGACAGTTTCATTCTCAGCTTTTACCGTCGTTGTAAAAACCTGAGCGTTTGTTGTTGAATCTTTTATGATAACATCGTATGTTTTTCCGACAACCCCTTTGAAACGTAGTGTTAAGTTGTTAAATGAAACACTTACTGAATTGTTTTCGGGACTAACAAGTTCTGGTCCAGAAGAAACTGGTGATGAAACACAACTGTGCACAAAAAGTGCGCTTAGAAGAGCTATAAAGATTAATAAAATTCTTTGTCTAAGTTTCATACTTACCATACACCCCTTCCCAATCTTTTGATACTTCACGTTTAATTTATATTATAACATAAAATCACAGAATTTTAATGGCTTTTATAAGCTCTTAAAAGGTTTCTTTTTCTGATTTTACCTCTTTCAATCTCTTTTTTACTTCGTTATTCGTTTGCTTTGTTAATTGCGTAACATTAGAAAGGATTATAGGTAAATGATATACTGAATTATGGAGTATTTAAGTTACTTTAAAGAGAGGGGGAATGAACTTTGAAAGTTATTAACCACGATGAAGCCGTTGAACTGATAAAGCCAGGTATGGTTGTTATGATAGGTGGTTTTTTAGGTGTTGGAACACCTGAAGGTATTATCGATAAAATCGTTGAAAAGGGAATTGGTGAGCTTACGGTAATTGGTAACGATACGGCGTTTGAGGATAGAGGTATCGGAAAGCTTGTTAAGAATAGGCTTTGCAAGAAGGTCATTGTATCACATATCGGTACAAATCCAGAGACGCAAAGACAGATGATAGCAGGTGAATTGGAAGTTGAACTTGTACCACAAGGTACACTTGCAGAGAGAGTTAGAGCAGGTGGTGCGGGTTTGGGCGGTATTTTAACTCCCACAGGAGTTGGAACTATCGTGGAGAATGGTAAGCAAGTTATCGAAATAGATGGAAAGAAGTACCTACTTGAACTTCCACTCAAGGCTGATGTTGCACTTATAAAAGCGAAAAAATGTGATTACTTTGGAAATCTTGTTTACAATTTGACCGCTACGAATTTCAATCCGTTGATGGCTATGGCAGCTGACATGGTTATCGTGGAAGTTGAAGAGATAGTACCTGTTGGTGCGATTCCACCTGATGAAGTTAAAACGCCAGGTGTACTTGTTGATTACGTTGTTGTATCGGGGGTGAAGTGATATGCCAGTAGATCCAAAAGAAAAGATAGCAAAAAGAGTGGCTCAAGAATTAAAAGAAGGTGATTTGGTCAACCTCGGTATAGGTTTGCCGACGCTTGTGGCTAATTATATACCTAAGGGTGTACATGTGTTTTTCCAAAGTGAGAATGGAATAATCGGTATGGGTCCTGAACCAGAGAAAGGCTTTGAGAATAAAGATTTGACAAACGCAGGTGCTGGTTTTGTTACAGCACTCCCTGGTGCAATGACTTTCGATAGTGCTTTTTCGTTTGCAATAATCCGTGGTGGACATCTTGATGTTACTGTTCTTGGTGGACTTCAAGTCGATGAAGAAGGGCATCTTGCAAATTGGATGATACCTGGGAAGATGATTCCTGGTATGGGCGGTGCTATGGACTTAGTAACAGGTGCAAAACGCGTTATCGTTGCAATGACTCACACTGCCAAAGGTGAGCCTAAGATTTTGAAAAAATGTACATTACCGCTTACTTCAATTAGAAGAGTAGACTTGATTGTAACAGAATTAGCTGTGATAAGACCGACAGATGAAGGGTTGGTACTTGAAGAGATAGCAGAAGACACGACACTTGAAGAGGTTACAAAACTTACAGAGGCAAAATTAATCGTTTCCCCAAATCTTAAGAAATTTTGATTTTTAATACTTTAACCGATTTCGGATTCCGGACCACGGAATCCGGTACACCGGAGGTGTCTGTATGGATTATCCAAAAGCATTGATAAGAGTCAGAATGAGTCAAGCCGATGCACATTACGGAGGTAACCTTGTCGATGGTGCAAAGATGTTGCAACTTTTTGGCGATGTTGCAACTGAACTTTTGATTAGATTTGACGGTGATGAAGGGCTCTTTAGAGCATACGATAACGTTGAATTCTTAGCACCTGTATATGCAGGCGATTACATAGAAGCACGTGGTGAAATAGTGGAAGTTGGTCGAACTTCAAGAAAGATGAAATTCGAAGCGTACAAAGTTATAAGGCAAAGACCGGATATAAACGATAGCGCAGCTGAGGTACTTGAAGAACCTATTTTGGTATGCAGAGCAAGTGGCACATGTGTTGTACCACTTGATAAGCAAAGATTTAACAACTCAGAGCCTCGAAAGTAAACCTGTGAGGTGATATTCCATGGATAAATTGATTATCACCGTTGCTGTTACCGGTGCTGAGGTCACAAAAGAACAACAACCTAATCTT
The DNA here is from genome assembly GCA_964577745.1 of uncultured Fervidobacterium sp. Taxonomy (GTDB): domain Bacteria; phylum Thermotogota; class Thermotogae; order Thermotogales; family Fervidobacteriaceae; genus Fervidobacterium. Next base: position 1,721 of record CAZOAS010000068.1, on the reverse strand, counting down.
CCCGTGACTCCCGATGAAATTGCTCAAGAAGTGTACAATTGCTGGCAAGCTGGTGCATCTATTGCGCATATCCATGCAAGAATGCCAGACGGTACACCTACACAATCGAAAGAGGTGTACGCTGAGATTAAAAGAAAGATACGTGAGAAAGGATGCAATATAATACTGCAATTTTCAACTGGTGGAGCTGTATGGCATAAACCAGAAGAACGAATTCAATGTCTCGATGCCGAACCAGAGATGGCAACTTTGTCGGCTGGTTCTTGTAACTTTGGCGACGATGTATTTATGAACGCACCATCATTTATGGAATTACTCGCCATACGTATGAAAGAAAAAGGAATAAAACCTGAGATAGAAGTCTTTGAACCTGGAATGATAGAAAATGCTCTTAGATTGGTGAAAAAAGGTTTACTTGAATTACCATTACACTTTGATTTTGTGCTTGGTGTTCCCGGTGCGATGACTGGGAATATAGAGGATTTGGTATTCTTAGTGAATAAGTTACCGAAAGGATGTACCTGGTCAGTTGCCGGTATCGGTAGGTACGAACTTCCATTGGCTGTTCATGCGATAGTGATGGGTGGTCATGTGAGAGTTGGATTTGAGGACAATATCTATTACAGAAAAGGTGAACTTGCAAAATCTAATGCTCAACTTGTCGAAAGAATCGTGAGAATAGCAAAGGAAGTTGGTAGAGAGATAGCAACTCCAGATGAAGCACGTGAGATGCTTGGAATTGGGAGGGGAAAATAAATGAAAAACGTAAAAGGATGTCCATTTGGTACACACAGAGTGATAGAACCTAAGGGAACATTACCACAAGCGGCGCAAAAAATCGATAACACGATGGAGATATACACTAACGAAATGCTAATCAACGTTAAAACACTTAACGTTGATTCTGCAAGTTTTACACAAATAGAAGAATCATGCCACGGTAACGTGGAGTGTATTAAGGATACAATTCTCAAGATAGTAAACGACAGGGGAAAATTGCAAAATCCTGTGACAGGTTCAGGTGGAATGCTGATTGGCGTGGTAGAAGAAATCGGTCCTGATTTCCCAACCGATTTAAAAGTTGGGGATAAGATTGCAACACTTGTAAGTTTATCACTCACACCTTTAAGAATCGACAAGATATTAAATGTGAATGTTGAAACTGACCAAGTTGATATAGAAGGTAAGGCGATACTCTTTGAAAGTGGTATATACGCCAAATTACCAGATGATATACCTGAAAAACTCGCACTTGCTGTTCTCGATGTTGCCGGGGCACCTGCGCAAACTCAGAAACTTGTAAGACCAGGAATGACCGTATGTATCATCGGTGGAGGAGGAAAATCTGGGGTACTGTGTGCTTACGAAGCGATGAAAGCCGTTGGTAAAGATGGAAAAGTTATCGTTGTTGAATATTCACCTGAGAACGCAAAACGCATCCAAGATTTAAAATTGGCACACCATGTAATTATCGCTGATGCTACAAAACCCGTGGATGTATACCAGAAGGTTATGGAAGTCACCGGTGGAAAATATTGTGATGTTGTTATAAACAACGTAAACGTACCTGCGACTGAGATGTCTTCGATATTAATAACCAAAGATGAAGGAATAGTTTACTTCTTCAGCATGGCAACATCGTTCACAAGAGCAGCGCTCGGTGCCGAAGGCGTTGGAAAAGATGTGACGATGATAATCGGTAATGGTTATACAAAAGGTCA
>CAZOAS010000067.1:0-8682 GCA_964577745.1 uncultured Fervidobacterium sp. | reverse complement strand
AAAAAACGGTTTTTTGGATTTTGACCTGTCTATTTTTTTTCTTTCTCACCCCGCATATAATTAATATCCAACCAAATGTGTAATCAATGAGGAAGAGGTGATGAGATGAAAACCTACCAAATTGGTAAAAGAACGAGGCATTTATTCGGTAAAGTTGACGAGATTGTAGAGGTGCCCGACCTTGTTGAGATCCAGCGAAAGTCCTTCGAAGAACTTCTCGAAAGCGGTATCTTGCGGATACTCAAAAAATTCAGCCCTATCACTTCAGCAAAAGTTGAAGGTAGAAGGGACAAAGGATTCAATCTTGAGTTTGTCAATTTCAGAGTTGGAGAACCTCTACATTCTGTCGAGGAATGTAAGCAAAGATTACTTACGTATGTTGCGCCATTTTATGCTACAGTTAGAGTTACAGATATCTCAACTGGTGAAATGCGTGAAGAAGAAGTCTCGCTTGGAAATTACCCAGTGATGACTGAAAATCAAACTTTTGTCATCAACGGTGTTGAAAGAATCGTTGTAAGTCAGCTTGTTAGAAGCCCTGGAGTTTATTTTGTTGAAGAACCAACAAAGAATATAGGTGCAAAGCCTATATATCTTGCTCACTTTTTGCCAGTTCGCGGTGTTTGGCTTGAGATAATGCTTAATTTAAACGATGAAACGTTGTACGCAAGAATCGATAGAAGAAAAAGACTCAATCTTTTCCTCGTACTAAAAACACTCGGATTTCAAAATGACATAGATATACTCTCACTCTTCCCAACTTACATAGACGTAGAAGACGATTATACTTTAAAGCAATCGGAAGGTATAATAATCCTCGATAAAGTGGTTGCCAAAAACGGTGAAGTACTTGCCGAAAAAGGTGCTATTTTAACACCAGCTTTGATTGACATATTCAGAGAACATGGAATCGAAAAGATAAAAGTTGTCAATAAATACATCTTCAAAACATATGCCAAAGTCAAAGAAAGACTTAAGATACCAATGGAAGAAAACATCAGCGAATTGAGAGCATACATGGAGATTTACAAAGAACTCAGACCTGGTGAAGTATTTAGATACAACGCCGCAAAATCGTATTGGCACAATTTGTACTTCAATGAGGAACGCTTTGAACTTTCCGAAGTTGGGCGTTATAAGATGAATAAAAAGCTCACAAACGCTTACAGAAAGTATTTAGTCGAAATCGAAGGAAGAACTTCAAAAGGTGTTGAAAATATCGAATACGAAGAGAATTTCAATGCTTTAACACCAATGGATATAATACTTGTTGTAAGGATGCTTCTTGAAACGGAAAAACATCCAGAAACACTCGATACAAAAGACCACCTTGCAAACAAGAGAGTTAAAACAGTTGGTGAATTGATCGGCTCTGAATTTGAAAGGGCGTTTTCAAAATCTATACATCAAATCCAAGAAAAACTGGCTACGTACACAAGTCTTGATAAGATATCTATTCCAAGTTTGATTAACTTGAGAAATGTTATCGCTTCTTTGAATAGTTTCTTTGCAACGAACCCGTTGTCACAGTTCATGGATCAGGTAAATCCAATAGCAGAGTTAACGCACAAACGAAGGTTAACAGCTGTTGGTCCTGGCGGTCTGAAGAGAGAAAGAGCCAGGTTCGAAGTTCGTGACGTGCACCACTCACACTATGGAAGAATGTGTCCTATCGAAACTCCTGAAGGTGGTAACATAGGTCTTATCACCTCTCTTTCCGTTTACGCAACTATCGATAAGTTCGGATTTTTAGTAACTCCATATAGAAAAGTTGTCGATGGTAAGCTTACAAACGAAGTTGTTTACTTGGCAGCAGACGAAGAAGAAAATTACAGAATTGCATCAGCTACGATTGCTTTCGATGAAAATGGAAACATAGTGCAAGAAAGAGTGCCCGTCAGGTACTTGGAAAAAATCGTTTACGTTCACAGAAACGAGGTAGACTTTGTTGATATTTCTCCAAAACAGATCGTAAGTGTTACAACAGCACTCATCCCGTTCCTTGAACACGATGACGCTAACCGTGCACTTATGGGTTCAAACATGCAAAGACAAGCGGTACCTCTTGTAAAACCCGAAGCACCACTTGTAGGTACGGGAATGGAATATTACGCAGCTATATACTCTGGACACGTAATTTTGGCAAAACACGATGGTATCGTTAAAAAAGTCGATGGAAGAAAGATTACAATTCATCGCACGGATGAAAATGGTCAACCACTTTACGATAAGAAAGGTAATCCGATATTGGATGAATACAATCTTTTAAAATACGTCAGGTCGAACCAAGATACATCTATCAACCAGAGACCTATAGTAAACACCGGTGATTTTGTGAAGAAAGGTACACCGATAGCGGATGGTCCAGCAACGGATAACGGAGAACTTGCACTTGGTAAGAACGTACTCGTTGCCTTCTTACCTTGGGAAGGTTACAACTTCGAAGACGCTATTCTCGTTAGTGAAGAATTACTTGAAGAAGACACATTCACATCCGTACACATCGAAGTGTACGAAACAACAGCAAGAGAAACACGCGTTGGTCCAGAAGAAATTACAGCGGAAATACCAAACGTATCGAAAGAAAACCTCAGAAATCTTGATGAAAACGGTATCATAAGAATCGGTGCATACGTTGGTAAACAAAAATACTTCACATCGCAGGATATATTGGTCGGTAAAGTTACACCGAAAGGTGAAAGTGACGCAAGCCCTGAAGAAAAGATAATGAGATCCGTCTTTGGTGAAAAAGGAAAAGATGTGAAAGACTCATCACTCAGAGTTCCACACGGTGTTGAAGGAAGAGTAATAGGCGTACACGTATTCCACAAAGAAGAAGTTGGAGACTTAGGTCCAGGCGTCAATACACTCGTTAGAGTTTACCTTGCAACGAGAAAACCACTTGAAGTGGGTGATAAACTCGCAGGTAGGCACGGTAACAAAGGTGTCGTCTCGATGATACTTCCAAAAGAAGACATGCCGTTCCTACCAGATGGTACACCTGTGCAAGTAGTCTTGAGTCCACTCGGTGTTCCATCACGTATGAACATCGGTCAGGTACTTGAAACATCACTTGGTTGGCTTGCTAAGTTGACAAACAGGTACTTCGCAACACCAGTGTTCGACGGAGCAAAGGAAGATGACATATTACCAGAACTTTACAAAGCGAGAGAATCGTTAAATCTCCAACATGGAGATTCTCCTGAAAATCCATCTGGTAAAGTAACATTGAGAGATGGAAGAACGGGTAAAGAATTCGATTACCCAGTACTTGTTGGATACATGTACATCATGAAACTCATACACATAGCAAGAGACAAGATCCATGCGCGTGCAACTGGTCCGTACTCACTTATTCACCAACAACCACTTGGAGGTAAAGCACAATTCGGTGGTCAGAGGTTCGGTGAAATGGAAGTCTGGGCACTTGAAGCATACGGTGCTTCTTACACACTAAATGAAATGCTTACGGTAAAGAGTGACGATATAAAAGGAAGAACGGAAGTTTACAAAGCGATAATGAAGAGTAAGAACTTGCCAGAACCTGGTTTACCAGAGAGTTTCAAAGTCTTGGTGCGTGAATTGAAAGGTCTTGCACTCGATGTCAGAGTGTACGACGAACGTGGAAACGAAATCGATATAGAAAAACTATGATAGTACCAATTCATTTGGTACGAAGTTGGAAAATATTTTAAATAAGTGCCCGACGTTAAGAGGAGGGAAAATAAATGAGTTCTTCTTTCAAAAGGAAAATTGCAAGTGTGAAAGTGAGAGTAGCTTCTCCAGAAGTTATAAGAGCCTGGTCAAGTGGTGAAGTGAAAAAAGCCGAAACTATCAATTATCGTACCTTCAAACCAGAAAGGGAAGGGCTCTTTTGTGAAAGAATATTTGGACCTGTAAAAGATTACGAATGTGCTTGTGGAAAGTACAGCGGTAAGAAATACGAAGGTACGGTTTGTGAAAAATGTGGTGTGAGGGTTGAGTCAAAAGATGCAAGAAGACGAAGATTCGGTCATATAGAACTCGCAGCTCCTGTGACACACGTTTGGTATCTGAAAAACACGCCAAGTGTCATCGCTACGCTCCTTGATATGACAGTAAAGGACATAGAAAACATCGTTTACTTCGGTAGCAGACGTGTAAACGAACGTGTTTTCATTGTAACCAACCCAAAAAATACACCTTTCATAAAAGGCTCGATACTCAACCAAACTGAGTACGAAATTTACGCTAAGAAATGGGATTTCGAAGTATCACCGGCTTACATCGTAAAAGAACCAAGATCCCCACTTGTAAGTGAAATAGATGGTGAAGTACACATCAAACACGAAAGAACACACACAGATAGAGACATATACTGGATAACAGTGAAGAACGTATCAAAGGCAGAACTCAGAGTTTACACCGGAATGGTTTTGAATTTTAAAGACGGAGACAAAGTCAATCAAGGTGATGAGATAGTATCGGAAAAAAGAGTCGATGCTATCTTTGCACCTTTCGATGGTACAGCTGAAGTCGATGAATTCTCAGAAACAATAACGATTAATCCACTTCCAACAAGCAAAAATACACCAATAACATTCTCCTTACCATACGGAGTTAAGGCTTTAGTAAAAAACGGTGAAAAAGTAAAGAAAGGACAACAATTAACAACAGAAACGATACTCAACAGCGTCATAGCACCCGTTTCAGGTACATTGAAATTCAGCAAACAGCTCAACTTAAGACCTTTGGAAAATGGACTTTACGAAGTATTGACAACAGGTAATATATACATAGAAAACGTACAACAAATCAAACAATATCCCGTCTTCGAAGGTGCTTGGATATACGTTCAAGATGGCGAAATAGTAAAAGAAGGCGATGTACTTGCCGATAGATTCTTGTTTGAAGAAGAAAAACTAACAGCTGAAGAATACAAACTTTTCAGTCAATATTACCATGGAATGTTCATCGTTGAAGAACAGATAGAAAACGACAAACCAATAATGGTTGTGACAAATATAGACCCTGAAGTCACGGAAGAAACTGGTATTGTCAAAGGCCAAGTTATCACCCAACAAGATTACGAAGCGTACATGAGAATATACCCAGGAAAGATAGAAGCAGAGACCGGTGCAATGGCTATAAAGAAATTACTTGAGCAGATAGACTTAGAAGTTATCAGAGCAGAAATCGAAGCTGAATTAAAGAAAATGCCAAAGAGCAGTGTAAGGGCAAAGAAATTGCTCAAGAAACTTAAGATAGTCAAAGACCTTATCGACAGCGAAGCCAAACCAGAATGGATGGTACTCGATGTGCTTCCAGTCGTACCACCAGAAATAAGACCTATGATCCAAATCGACGGTGGAAGATTCGCAACCACAGACTTGAACGACTTGTACAGAAGAGTGATAATGAGAAACAACAGGCTCAAGAAACTCCTTGAGATGAACGCACCAGAAGTTATAGTAAGAAACGAAAAACGTATGCTCCAAGAAGCTGTCGATAATTTGATATTCAACGGAAAAATCGGAAAAGCGTACGTTGATAGAAACGGAAGACCTCTCAAATCACTTACAGACCTCATCAGAGGTAAGAAAGGTCGATTCAGAAGAAACTTGCTTGGTAAACGTGTCGACTATTCCGGTCGTGCAGTTATCGTTGTTGGACCTCACTTAAAGATCCACGAATGTGGTCTTCCAAAGAAGATGGCACTTGAACTCTTCGAACCATTTGTCATCGCGGAACTTTCAAAAGAAGAAAATGTCGAAGCAACACAGACAAAAGTCAAGAAATACAGAAAAGAACTCCAGAGAGAAGATCCAAAAGCTTGGGAGAAACTTGAAAAAGTCATCCAAGGAAGAGTAGTATTACTCAACAGAGCACCAACGCTCCACAGAATGTCCATACAAGCATTCGAACCAAAGTTAATAGAAGGAAACGCAATACAATTGCATCCACTGGTCTGTCCACCATTCAACGCAGACTTTGACGGAGACCAGATGGCTGTCCATTTGCCGTTATCACCAGCAGCACAAGCTGAAGCAAGATTACTCATGCTCTCAAGGTACAACATAATATCACCAGCACATGGTAAACCGATTTCAATGCCCGGTAAAGACATCGTCGCTGGTGTTTACTATCTCACAATGGTTGATAAAAATTACGATAAGATACAACCTGAAGATATAAAGTGGAAATTCGCCAGCCCAGAAGAAGCAGAACTCGCTTACGAATTCGGATACATAAAATTGCATGAGCCAATATTAGTCAACATCGAAGGTAAAGTTATAAAGACAACATTTGGACGTGTTATATTCAACTCAATACTCCCAGAAGAACTCAAAGATTACACCAAAACATTTGGTAAGAACGGAATCAAAGACGTTGTTTACAAAACATTCAAAAACCACGGTATAGACAGAACAGCTGACTTACTTGATAACATAAAAGACCTTGGTTTCCACTATGCAACGATATCTGGTTTGACGATAAGCTTAAAAGATTTCATGATTTCACCAAAGAAAAACGAAATTATATCCGATGCGCTTAAGAAAATCGATCACATAGAAAAACTTTACGACGAAGGTTTACTCAGTGACGAAGAAAAATACAAAGAAACAATTAAGATATGGACAGAAGCAACGAACCTCGTTCAAGAAGAAACGTACAGATACCTTGGAGAAAATCCATTCAACCCAGTTTACATAATGGTTGACTCTGGAGCAAGAGGTAACAAAGACCAGCTCAAACAACTCTCAGGTATGAGAGGTCTTATGGCTGATCCATCAGGTAGGACCATTGAAATACCGATTATTTCAAACTTTAGAGAAGGGCTTTCAGTGCTTGAATTCTTCATTAGTACACACGGTGCAAGAAAAGGTTCTGCTGACACTGCATTGAGAACAAGCTCGGCTGGTTACCTTACAAGAAGACTTGTCGACGTTGTTCAAAGCGTTGTTATAACAGAACCAGACTGTGGCACACACGAAGGTGTACGTGCAACATTACTCAGAAGTTCAGATAACTTTGTTGTTGAAAAGATAGAAGACTTCATATTCGGTAGAGTACTTGCAAAAGACATATACGAACCAGGTACAGGTAACGTATTGGCAAATCCAGAAAGTGGAAAACTTTACACAAGAGACGTACTCATACTCGACGAAGATGCTAAATTCCTCTCAAAATACAAAAAGAGAGTCAACGTTGTGGAAGAAGGCGTACTTGACCTTACAAGTGGAAACATCCCAGAAGTTTATGCCGAACTTGCAGAAGATGTTGACGTTGGCAGTGAAGTCTTACCATCTGAAACAGAAATAGACTGGGAAGTCATAAGAAAACTCAGAGAGGCAAACGTAAAAACCGTTAAGATAAAACTCTATCCAATCGTTGGAAACGTTATATCCGAAGAAGTAATCTGGGACAAGAATAAAAAGACACAAATCGCAGTTGAAGAAGAACAAGTTGATATAGCGTTGGCAAAATTACTCGAAGAAAACAACATCGAAAGTGTGTACGTAAGACCGGAAATATACGTAAGATCCGTGTTGACCTGTGAATCGGAAAACGGAGTCTGTGCAAAATGTTACGGACTTGATCTTTCGAACCACAAACTTGTCAACGTTGGAGAATCCATAGGTATAATCGCAGCGCAATCCATAGGTGAACCAGGTACACAACTTACAATGCGTACATTCCACACTGGTGGTATCGCAACAACAGCTGATATCACACAAGGTCTCCCGAGAGTTGAAGAACTCTTCGAAGCAAGAAAGAAGACCAAAGACCCAGAAGGTATATTCTCAAAGGTCAAAGGTACAGTTGTTGACATCTCACAAGACGAGCCAAAGAAAATTTACGTACAAGATGAACTTGGTAATATCCACGAATACGAAGTACCATCGAGAGTCAGAGTAAACGTTGTAGTTGGTCAGAAAGTATTACCAGGTCAATCACTTACAAGTGGTTCACTGAAAGTAAGAAAAATACTCGAAGAACTCGGTCCAGAAGAAACTGCAACGTACCTACTCAAAGAAATAAAGAGAGTTTACGTACAACAAGGTGTCGATATCCACGACAAACACTTCGAACTCATAATAAGACAAATGCTCAACAAAGCTGAAGTTGTTGACTCTGGAGACACAGACTTCTTACCGGGCGATCTTGTACCGATGAACGTACTCAACAAAATCAACAAAGAAATCATGGAAGGCAATGCGAGAATCGAACTGAACAGAAAGAGAGCAATTGGAAGAACACTCGCAAAACACATCATAATAAAAGACGAAAACGGCGAAATCATAGAACTTGCAGCGGAAGGCGAAGAAATCACCGAAGAGTTACTTGAAAAACTCATCGCGAATGGCATAAAAGAAGTCGTTGTACTCAACCATGAAAAAGAAAAAGAAGTCTACCAAATCATGCCAAAAGAAACAGTAAAATACAAAAGAAGATTACTCAGAATCACACAAGCATCACTCGAATACGAAGGCTGGCTCAGTGCAGCAAGCTTCCAACAAACACAACAAGTGCTCACAGATGCTGCAATAAAAGGTGCGATAGACTACTTAAAAGGTTTAAAAGAAAACGTTATAGTCGGTCAACTGATACCTGCAGGTACAGGTTACGAAATCTTCTCAGCAGTCCAATACGAAGAAACACCACGATTGGCAAGAGAAGAGAAAGAAAAACTCGCATAAT
>CAZOAS010000066.1:0-8761 GCA_964577745.1 uncultured Fervidobacterium sp. | reverse complement strand
TCCAAAGATTTCCAACGAACCTGTTAACGCTAAGGAAGAGAAGGTTATGTTTTGTATTTTTGATTGAATAATCAATTTCCAAGGACTTGTTAGACCGATAAATGCCCAATTTGATGTTTCTTCCTTAGTAAGAGTGTCTATATACGTTCGAATATGATTTTTGAAATCATATTTCGTAAGTTCTTCGAAGGATTCGTTTCCAACTTTCTTAACTTCATCGGTCAGTTTTTTCAATACTTCTGGTTTTCTCCTTAAAGCCGTGCTGAGTCTTTTATCTATAATGTCTTGGAATTTTCTAAACGATTGGAGATAGTATTCCGTGTTCTCTAATCGTTTGCAAGCTATCAGATACGGTTCACGGTAAAGTTCTAATAGTTCGTTTAAGATTTCAAAAGCTTTCTTTTCATCCCCTTGTTTAATTTTTAATTCGACAAACGTGTGTATATACGGTAAAACACTCGTTGGAATGCCATATATGTTTTGTTTTTCAACGTTTAAGCATGTTTCAATCTCTTTCTTTGCGATCTCTTTTAGCGTTTCGTATAATATTTCAAATGAATCTGGTTTGCTCATTAAAACATAATTGGCTATGCTTCTGTGCATATCTTCTCCCGAAACTGTAGCAAGTTCTATATCTAAATTCTTGTACGCTGGATAAGTATACCAACCTCCGGAAACAGAATAAAATAATTTCTTACCGTTATCGACAAGTTTTTCGAAGTATTCATTCTTTTTTTGTAATAAAGTATTTTTGATTTCTTCGTTTTCTATATGCTTACTCATTTCATCTAAGGATTCACAAAGGACTTGGTATCTCCTTGCAATGAGACTGTAAGTGTTTGGCTCTGCGTATGTTTTCAGTGCTGTTGAAAATAATGCCAAACTGTCCAGAGATACCTGAGCTTTTAGAAGATTTTCGACGAATTTTTCATACTTCAAAACCGATGGATTATTACTTATGTAATTTGCTAAAAACAATAAATCGGTTCGTTTTTCCTTTTTGTCGATTATCTTTTGTATGTCATCGTAATTTTGTGAGAGGATTTCTTTGTAATTTTTTTCAATATCTTGTGACAGTTTTTGTATTCTGAGCGGATGGTATGCAAATCCAGAGAAATAGAAGAAAGACATTCCAGAAGTTCTGTCAAATTTTATGCTTTTTATGTACGCTTCTTTACCATGTAAATAAGCTTGTTCGATTTCTTTTCTTGTGTTGTTTAACTCATCTTGCAATTTTTTCTTCGCTTCTTCGTATTCGTTTTGTGTGACTTGGCTACTTTCCTTAGCTTTTTCTAAATTTCGGAGTTTTTCTTTAATTGACTTTTCTTGGTCTTCGAAGGTTGATAAGAATTCGCCAGCCACTCTTGCTCTACCGTAATAAAATTCGGATAGATAATGTGTTGTTCTCAGATAAGCACTTGAAAAAATTGCTATCAGTACGATTAAAAAAACAACTAAGCCTGCTTTACTTTCCAATTTAGCACTTTTCATTCCAAGTTTGTTAAAGTATATTCCTAATCCAGTACTTATGACAAAATTCGCTAACAATGCGTTTGGTAATATTTGTACAACAGGTGAGAAGAATGCTTGAACTGCAAAGACTACGCCGGATAATACAAGCGATACGAATAGAATTGTATTGTTCTTATCATTATCAGCTATTAATTTCTCCAGATTTTTGAAAACGTAGGGTACTAAGAATATCAATATAAGAACGATAGTTGTAAAGCCGAAGATGCCTGTTTCTGTTAAAACCTGCAAGTAATCGTTGTGAACTGTATCGAAAGGTTGCCATGCAAAGTTGTATTCCGGTCTGCTGTTGGCAACGTCAGACACTGCACTTGAGCCAAGTATTTGGTAAGAATTTATACCATTGCCTATGAGTTTGTGCTTTTTCCATAGGTTAATAGCCGAAGTCCATGCAACTTGTCGGATCGTCTTATCACGATTTAAAGAACCTTTCTCCAATCTCTCCAGTTGTGTGACTCCGGCTCCACCTAAATCGCCGTAATTGTTGATAGGTGATGGCACAAAATAGAACAAATAAGAAATCACGATAAACCATACAACAAGTAAAATTAGCGCTATGATACTAAAACGACTATTTGCTAAAGCAAATTTTGATTGTTTATTTTTCAGGTAAAACAGAATGAAAAATGCTACTAATAGGATACCTTCCAGTATCCAAGCCAAGAATTCTGAACGCACTTGAGCGATTGTGAGGATGAAAAGGTACAACATAGTGTTCAGTAAAGCAAATATCTTACCAAGAAATGCTATCTTTTTGTTAGTTAGGTAACTGTCAGTTGAGTCGTTTTTAAATATGAAATAAAATGAAATCGGTAAGAGCATGTTCAAGTAATTTGCAACGAATATAACGTTTCCGATGGTTGATTTTATTCTGTCTCTGTACAACAACCCTTCGATAACACCCATGAAGATATCGTAAGAAGTATAGTAATTTAGTATACCGTTTAGTCCAATGATGAAACCTGTGAGCATGAAAACGAAGAGGTAATTTTCTACTTTTTTTCTATTTTTCATAAAGTTACTTATGTAAAATGACAGTACAACGTTAAGAAATATGTACAGTGCAACATCAAACGACCTTCTGAAAAATTCAGGGTTGTATCTTAATACATTTATCGTTGACACCAAGCTGATGAACGAAAATGTTAGCCAAAAAATATGGATTTTTGTGAATGAAAAAGTTATCTTTCTTTCTTTTAAAAATTTGGCAAATAAAAATATGGTAAACAACGATACGAAAATACTCAGAATGGCGTATTTCGGTGTTCTTAAATTCACAGAGTAACTCATATGCGCAAATAGAGCTGTTAACATTATGCCGATGTAAGCCAAAATGTCTAAAATCAACGTAATCATCCCCCTATAGATATATTCATTGGCTTTTGAAGAACCTTAGATACTTTACCGATAATGCTTTAAATTCTTTCCAATATACTGTTAAGGTGATTATGAGTAAAAAGAGGTTTAGGATATAACTTATATTTTTTAATGAGAAGAACTCAAACAAACCTGTGATTAAGAATATTGTGGACAAAAGATAGACTTTCCAGATTTCGTAATCCACTTTGTAAAGACGTACTGATAAAATGTACTCTACTGTGAAGAAAACGATAAAACTGAGTGCTGTACCTATAGCTGCTCCTGTCGCCCCGAATTTTGGTATAAGGAAAAAGTTGAGTATAACGTTTGAAATTATAGAAGAGCTGTTTGTGTAAATTGCCAGATGTGTTTTTTTGGAAAAATTTATTCCTCTACCAACGACAACTAAGATAGTTGTTAAAACGATTGGTAAGAGTAAGAATGGGACAACGTTTATACCTTCGATATAGTTAGCTGAAAATAGCATATCAAATATAACACGTTTAGATATATTTAAAGTCAGAGCAACTATAAATGTTAGAAGTGCAACTGTGTTTGCTGTTTTTTTGAATATATCTTTTGCTTCATTATTTTCAAATATACTGTAAGCGTAAGGATACCACAACGTCGCAAATGCACTTGTTATTAGATTGACAATACTAACGAGCTTGGATCCAACACTGTATAAACCGATTTGGTTGAAATCTGACAATCCTCTTAACATAAACCTATCTGTCCAATTTGTAAGCCACCAGAGAAGAGATCCAAATAAAAGTGGAAAACTGTAATAAAAGGTTTCTTTCAGGTCTTCTATTTCAACTTTTGTAAATCTCCAGTATTCGTTTAAATAAGTATAACTAAGAATTGCTGTTATCAATGTCCCAACGAAGTGTGATATGATAACCCAAGTAAAATCTTTACTAAATGCTAATAGGTATACAATTGTAAAGATAACGTACAATGAGTTGTTCATAACGTTGAATATTGAATAAGTTAATCCTTTTCCCTGTGCTCGTAATAAACTCATACTGCTTGAGATTATCACACTCAAAAAAACTTCTAAGGATAAAATGAATGAAAATACACCTTGAGATTCACCAGAGATAAGGAAGTTTAAAGGCTCTTTGAGAAGAAAGGATAACAAAACTAACAAAATTCCAAATGCTATGGATGGTAAACTGCACACCCATATCAAGTAATTTTTTCTTTCGTATTTTTTGTAAAATCTCATTATCGCATCGGATGACCCCATTATCGTAATGGCGGATAATCCCGAAAAGAGCGATAGATACATTGTTATCTTACCAAGGTCTTCTGGAAAAAGGTATCTTGATATAAAAGCTGTCCAAAAGAGTGTAAGAATAGCGTTTATCCAAACTCCAACTGAAAAAGAAAAATACTTTTTTATTAAAGACACTTCATTTTTTCTCTCCTTTTAGGAAAGTTTGTAAAAGACGGTCTACATCGTCGTACAATGGTTCAATTTTTACAGCGATGGTGTCTAATATCTTGACCAACTTTTTTGTGTCGGTTATAAATTCAACTAAGTACTCCTCTTCTCCAACATGTTCAAACTTCAATCCGTATTTTTCGCTTATGTATTTAACAATATCTATAACTCTATGAGGTGCCAAGGAACCAAGATTTACAATTTCAGATTCATTTTTTTTGACTATTTTATCTATATTAATCGCGCTTTTGAATATTATCTCACCAACTTTTTCCACAGGTAATGGGTTCATGTAAGATTCGCCCATACCTATAACTTTAAAGGTGTTCTGAGATTTTAAGCAATCCAAAATGTTGTCAAAGAACCTTTTTCGTTTTTGATTTATACCGAAAGCATTGGTCAAGCGAAATATCAAGAGTCTTTTATCGTGTTTCTTAGCCAAAAAGCGCACCATATATTCAGAGTACAATTTACTGAGCCCATAATAATCTACAGGTTCAACCTTTGTACATTCGTCCACATAACCTTTGTAACCGTAATAAACAGCTGCGCTTGAGAGAAATACAATATCGGCTGAAACATTAGATTTTTCCAAGCTTTCTAAGTACTTTAAATCCTTCTGTAAAGCACTAAGAAAATTCTCTCTTGGTAACTTATGATCCGAATTTCCAGCGGTTATAATTAACGTTTTTGTCTTAGATAACACATCACTCTTCAGATACTCTTCAAAACTCATTTCTCCTTTTTGGGCATCTTCAAAATACACTCCTATGTGTTTTACATTTAAACTTTCAGCCCATCTTTTCACATGATTCCCTATAAATCCATCACTACCAATTAGCACTACCATTTATAACACTCCTGTGCCATTCTATCGTTTTTCTTATTCCTTCTTCCAACGATACTCTTTGACTGAATCCCAAACTCACAAGTTTCCGATTCGAAAATCTCTTCTTCGTAACTAAGAATTTCTCAGGTGGTTCTATTACTTTCATCAATTCTTTCGGTGCTCCTGTGTGTTTTAAAACTATCTCTCCTACTTCTTCCATGCTTTTGTAATCTTGTGTGCCTACGTTGTATGCTTCGTATATTTTATCTTGGAATTTGTGCTTTTCTAATATCAACATTATGCCATCGACAAAGTCATCTATGTAACACCATGCACGTTCTGAACCTCTGTGTACGTAAAATTCTTTCCCAGTTAGTGCGTTGTATATGAATTGGTCTATTGCTGATTTGTACTTGCTTGAGATAACTCCTGGTCCATACACCATGAATGGTCTTATCCCAACCGCTTTTAGCCCGTAATTTACAACGTAATGGTTAACAAGTGTTTCACCGAAATATTTACTGATAGCGTACACGTTTGTGAGCATAAACGGTGGTAAATGGTTTACACTTTCTTCTGTAACTTCTTCCTTATCAAGTAATTTACCGTATATTTCAGAAGTGGAGAAGTACATTAACTTAGCATCCATTTCCAGACACAGATGGATGATATTGAGTGTACCAATATCGTTGACATTAATCATCTTATGAGGATGTTCCTCACCGATAAGTCTACCAACCTCACCAGCCATATGGATGACGTAATCGAACTTACCGTAACTTTTGACAGTTTTCCAAAGGTCAAGGAATTCGGTAACATCAGCACGGACGTAATCATCGTAATCACGTACTTGCAAATCCAAAACAACAACCTCATGACCTTGCTTTTGTAAATTCGATTTCAGCGCTTTACCAATGAATCCCAGTCCACCGGTTATCAATATTTTCATAATTACCACCTCACAAAATAATCTTTATTTGAATTCATTCAACTTTGAGATTTTTGACAAACGCTTGGAAGTTTTCTAAATTGAACATGTACGTAACAAACTCTTTGTACGAATTAAGTACGTCCAAGGCTCTTTTCGAATTCGGTTTAAGTAAAGCCCTTAAGATTTTCAAATTCATGGGTAAATCAATATTTTCAGAAATATCCAAGAAGAAAAACGAAAAATTTGCGGCCAAATTGAATGAATCTATTAAGTTATCGAGTTCTTCAATTTTTTTTACCATAACATCTCTGAGAAATTTTACTCTTGCAAATCTACTTCTTGTTAAGGATGTTCCCAATTTCATTTTATTCATTTGATTTGAAGTCTGTCCACCATGGACTCTTCTCAATACTTTTGAATTACTTAAAACGAATTTAGAACCAAGAAGCGCTAACTTAACAAATAAGTCGTAATCCCCGTCGATGTTCCAAAGATTTTCGTCGAAACCGCCAGCTTGTAAGTACTTTTCCTTTTTTAAAACTAAGGAAGAACCGTTTAGGTTAGAAGAAAATGTAAGGTACAAAAATAAATCGATGTTATTCTCTGGAATAACACTTTCAACAATTTTAGAATCACCAGAAGTATATTTAATTACGGTGTATTTGGAAAAAACGACATCATTACCATTTTCAAGAAGAATTATGTCTTTTTCAAGTTTGTCAATGTCTATATATTCATCATCGGCACTTATCCACGCTACGTATTTACCATCCGAAGCTTGAAAACCTCTATTTAAGCTGAAAGCGGCTCCGCCATTTGTTTTGTTCTTAAGTATTTTTATAGAAAGCTCTCTATGTTCTTTACATAACCCTTCTAAAACTTCCTGCGTACCGTCAGTTGAACAATCATCGACAACTACCCATTGAATATCTTGAACAATTGTTTGTTTACTAAGCGACTGTGCAAGTGAAGGTAAAAAATCTTTTGCGTTAAAAGATGGTGTTACAACACTAACCAAGGGTTCTTTTTTTGTGGTATCAAAGAGTATTTCTGAAATATTCGATAAATTTGATTCGCACTTTTCTTCGTATAGTTTCATACTTAGAATGTAATCGTTTATGCTTTTTTCAGAGAAAGTGAAGATCAAATTTTGAAGTTTTTTAATATTCCAAATGATAGTTCCTACCACGTCTTTTCCCCCGTTTTTCTCATGTTTTCCAGCGCTTTTTCGTAAGTTTCTAACAACAGTTCAATTTCAGGATAGTTTTTGAACCATTCGTAATTTTCTTTTGCTTTTTTTGATAATTCATCTCTAAGGGTTTTGTCACTGATTAGTTTATATATCTTATCGAACGCATCTTTTTCATCTTCAGGATTAACTAAGATGGCTGAGTCTCTTGTGATTTCTGGAAGAGAAGAGACATTTGATACGATAGAAGGTATACCAAAGAATGATGCTTCTATGACTGGAATACCAAATCCCTCGTATTTTGATATAAATAAGAGTGCGTACGCTTTTTTGTAAAGGCATATTAATTCTTCATCACTCGGATGGATTATCTGAATAAAATTATTTTTATTTCTCACTTTTGTAAGTAAATCATCAACAAAGTCTGGATTTTCAAATCTACTTCCTGTTATAATAAACTTAAAATCTGGAAAGTGGTCAAATATTTTGTCCGTCACTTTTATCATAAATTCAAGATTTTTGTGTCTTTTTCTATTTCCGACGTAAAGGAGATATTTATCTGGTAATTCATTAAGTTTACAGTGTTCGTTAACGACGGAATAGTTTTTGAATAATGTTGTTTTTTCGTAAATAACATCGATTTTGCTCTCGTGTATATTCAGTGTTCTCACTAAATCATTTTTTGTGGATTGAGAAACGGCTATGAATCTCCTAAATCGATTTTTATTTAAAGCCAATAATAGTTTATAAACAATCAACTTCGGCTTTGAAAAATATTGTGGAAAAATCAACGGAATCAAATCATGGAAGGTTATTATGGCATTTTTCGGAACGATTAGAGGAAAGTTTATATGTGTGAAGTGTACAAGTGAGTATTTCTTTGCCAGCTTTCTGAAGAAAAACATTCCGAACAACAATTCAGAAAGACTGAACGGTTTGAGGTTGGTACTTAACACATCAAGTATATTTTGGGAATTTTTGTATTTGTCAACGTTACCTTTGTAACCTACCAAAACAAAGTTATAATTTTTTGTATTCGATTTTACAATCTCATCTATCAAGTTTTCTATGTATCTCCCAACACCGGACATTCCGTACATTCTGCAATCTAAAACGACGGTATGTTTCACCCACATCCCCCTAAGTCGCATGTTTAATTATTCTTTTAGTAAATTTTCAATCCTTTGTTTGAAGATACTTAAATCAAACTCTTTTGCCCGCTGCATTATCCTTTCTTTTCTTTTTTCCTTCCAATTTTCTTCGGCTATTGTTATTATAGCATGCGCTAAAGCTTTTGAGTCTTTTGGCATTACATGTAACCCAGTTTGCATGTTTATGTTATGGTACGTTGTACCAGTACCAAGTTCCGTTGTGATGACAGGTACACCACATGCCATAGCTTCCAGAACAACTATTCCAAAGGCTTCACCTTTGTCTATCGAAGGTAATACGAAAACATCGGCAGCGCTGTAA